>CAZGWX010000075.1:0-2602 GCA_964529515.1 uncultured Acidimicrobiaceae bacterium | reverse complement strand
CGGCCGTGCGTGAGCATCCGTCTGCCGGTGCGGCCGCACCGGCAGACGAGATGCGTCAACGAGTCAACGAGTTCTGACTCGTCGACTTGCCACTTGTCGACTCGTTGACGCCGTCGGCGCCGGAGGCGCCGCGGCATTCCGTGGGGGCGCTACACTGAGCTTCGACCGGGGCCCGGTGTCGGGTCGTTGTTCGATCTGCGCCGGATTTTGACCCATGCTGGAGTCGTTCGTATACTTCTCCTCCGTGGTCTTCGTACCCCAACCCCTCTCCGAGGGATTCTCCGACGTGACCCGCGTCGGGGGACGGCACCCCTGCGAGGCGGGTCATGCACATGGGTCGGCGATGCCGAACGGCAGTTCGGGCGCCGATCGTCCGCGTTAGGAGCAACATGCCGACGATCCAGCAGCTCGTTCGCGAGGGCAGGCAGAAGAAGAAGAAGAAGGCGAAGACCGCTGGTCTGGCCGGATCTCCGCAGCGCCGCGGGGTGTGCACCCGCGTGTACACGGTGACCCCCAAGAAGCCGAACTCGGCGCTGCGCAAGGTTGCCCGTGTGCGGCTGTCGTCGCAGATGGAGATCACCGCCTACATCCCCGGAGAGGGCCACAACCTCCAGGAGCACTCCATCGTGCTCGTGCGTGGTGGCCGGGTCAGGGACCTGCCCGGTGTCCGATACAAGGTCATCCGTGGCACGCTCGACGCCTCGGGTGTCAAGGAGCGCAAGCAGGCGCGTTCTCGCTACGGCACCAAGAAGGAGAGCTGATCGATGCGCCGCGCCCCCGCCCAGAAGCGCCGCGTCGATCCCGATCCCGTTTTCCGGTCGGTGCTGGTGAGCCAGGTGATCAACAAGATCCTGCTCAAGGGTAAGAAGGATCTCGCCCGCACGATCGTCTACGACGCGTTGGAGACGGTCGAGCAGCGGACGAGCCAGGACCCGACGGTGGTTCTCAAGCGTGCGGTCGACAACATCCGGCCCCATGTCGAGGTCCGCTCCCGCCGGGTCGGCGGCAGCAACTACCAGGTCCCGATCGAGGTCTCGCCGCGGCGTCAGAACACTCTGGCGATCCGCTGGCTGGTGAACTTCGCCCGGAACCGCCGCGAGCCTCTCATGTCGATGCGCCTCGCCAACGAGATCCTCGACGCCTCCAACAACACGGGGGCGGCGGTGAAGCGGAAGGAAGACGTCCACAAGATGGCGGAGTCCAACAAGGCCTTCGCCCACTACCGCTGGTAACGAAGAAAGTAGCGAACGTTCCGGAAGGCGGGCCCACGAACTCTCCGGGCCCGAACCACAGGACTCCGACGTTCACAACTGAATAGAGCTGGAGTAATAGACAGAAGATGGCCAACGACAACGCCCTGCATCACCTACGACAGGTGCCTCTGAGCCGTACCCGCAACATCGGGATCATGGCTCACATCGACGCGGGCAAAACGACACTCACCGAGCGCATCCTCTATTACACCGGCCGCAACTACAAGATCGGCGAGACCCACGAGGGCTCCGCCACGATGGACTGGATGGACCAGGAGCAGGAGCGAGGCATCACCATCACCTCGGCCGCCACCACCTGTGTCTGGCACGACCACACCATCAACATCATCGACACGCCCGGCCACGTCGACTTCACGGTCGAGGTCGAGCGATCCCTTCGAGTACTAGACGGCGCCGTAGCCGTCTTCGACGGGGTGGCCGGTGTCGAGCCCCAGTCCGAGACGGTGTGGCGCCAGGCCGACCGCTACGGAGTGCCCCGGATCTGCTTCATCAACAAGCTGGATCGAACCGGGGCCGATTTCTATTTCGACGTCCAGACCATCGTCGACCGCCTCGGCGCCCGGCCGTTGGTCATGCAGCTTCCCATCGGCACCGAAGGTGACTTCAGCGGAGTCGTCGATCTCGTCGAGCTTCGGGCCCACATCTGGCGCGGTGACGACGGCAAGCTGTGGGACACCACCGACATCCCCGGAGACATGGCCGGCCTCGTCGCTGAGTACCGCGAGCGCCTGGTCGAGACGGTGGCGGAGACCTCCGAGGAGCTGCTCGACGCCTACCTCGAGAACGGCGATCTGACCTCCAAGGAGATCGGCATCGGCGTTCGCGCCGGCACCCTCACCGGTGACTTCACCCCGGTCCTCTGCGGATCGGCCTTCAAGAACAAGGGCATCCAGCTCCTCCTCGACGCCATCGTCGCCTACCTGCCCAGCCCCGAGGAACTCCCCCCGGTCACCGGGTTCAAACCGGGTGACGAGGAGACCGTGATGGAGCGGAAGCACTCCGACATCGAGCCTCTGGCCGCCCTCGCCTTCAAGATCATGAGCGACCCTCACGTCGGGAAGCTCACCTACTTCCGCGTCTACTCCGGCATGGTTACCAAGGGCGACACGGTCCTCAACACGACGACAGGCAAGAAGGAGCGCATCGGGCGAATCCTCCGGATGCACGCCAACCACCGCGAGGACGTCGACGCCGTGTATGCAGGCGACATCGCCGCCGGAATCGGGTTCAAGGCCACCACCACCGGGGACACGCTCGCCGACCCGGCGAACCCGATCCAGCTGGAGTCGATGGAGTTCCCGGCTCCGGTGATCTCCGTGGCCATCGAG
>CAZGWX010000074.1:0-4335 GCA_964529515.1 uncultured Acidimicrobiaceae bacterium | reverse complement strand
GGCGCACGAGGGCCTCGAACCGGACGCGGCACTGGCGCTCGCAGTGGCCTGTCTCTTCGCCGACGGGACCAGCACCCTGACCGGACTCGGCACCTGGCGCCACAAGGAGTCGGATCGCCTCATGGCCATGTCCGAGGGACTGACCCGGCTCGGTGGCCGGGTCTGGGCATCGGACGAGGCGATGGAGATCACCCCCGTGTCGAGACGGGGCGCGACCGTCCGCTCACACGGGGATCACCGCATCGCAATGGCACTCGCCCTCGCGGGCCTCAGGCTCGAGGGCGTGGCCGTGGATGACGCCGACGCGGTGGCCAAGACATGGCCCGGTTATTGGGAGGCCATGCGCTCGCTCGTGTCCAGTGAGACTGAGCGATGAGCGTGCATCGCGCGGCCCGACCGGCTACCTTGAACCGAGAGAGAGGAATCCGGCCCCGCTTTTCGCCCCCATTGTCCGAAGAACCCCCCAAGTAGGACAACCCCTCCGGGGCCGGCCCTCTCCTAATCTCGCCCCCCTCGTGGTACTCATCGTCACCGTCGACGGTCCCAGTGGAACCGGAAAGAGCACCGTCTCGCGGGCGGTCGCCGATCGCTTCGGGCTTCCGCACCTCGATACCGGTGCCTACTACCGGGCCGCCACGGCCGCGGTGCTCGACGCAGGAGTCGGCCCGGCCGACGCAGCCGGTGTGCTCGCTGTGGTGGAGGGCATCGAGATCGACCAGTACGCCGGAGTTACCTACATGAACGGTGTCGACGTCTCGGCCCGGATCCGCGATCCCGAAGTCACGGCGAACGTGTCACCGGTCTCGGCCCACCCCGAGGTGCGACGCAATCTGGTGGCGAGGCAGCGTGCGTGGGTGGAGAGGAACGGCGGGTCTGCGGTGGTGGAGGGCCGCGACATCGGTTCGGTGGTGTTCCCCAACGCCGAGGTGAAGGTCTATCTCGACGCCCGTCCGGGCGTGCGTGCTGCCAGGCGGGCACGCGAGCAGGGAGAGGACGCGGCTCGGATCGCGGATCTGATCGCGGCCCGCGATCGGATCGACTCCACTCGGTCGGCATCGCCGCTCACGATTCCCGATGGTGCGGTGGTTATCGACACTTCGGACCTGGGATTCGAGGCCGTGGTCGATGCGGTGTCGGACCTGATCACCGCGAAGTCGTGAAGTCCCGGGCGATCCCTACCATTGGGGCGAAATGACTGTCGAAAGGGTGCTTCTCGCCGAGCCCCGCGGCTTCTGCGCCGGGGTGGAAATGGCGATCAAGGCCCTCACCTGGATGACGCGGATCTTTGAGCCTCCGGTTTACTGCTACCACGAAATCGTCCACAACGAGTGGGTCGTGAAGGCGTTCGAGCGGGTCGGCGTGGTCTTCGTCAACGACGTGTCCGAAGTGCCCGAGGGCGCACCGGTGATGCTCTCCGCTCACGGATCGGCTCCCGAGGTCGTCGCCACCGCGGGGGACCGTGCGGCCGTGGTAATCGATGCGGTCTGTCCGTTGGTGACCAAGGTTCACCACGAGGTCAAGACGATGTCGGCCAAGGGCTACGACATCATCTACATCGGTCACCAGGGTCATGACGAGGCGGTGGGCACCGTCGCCGAGGCACCGCATGCGATCACACTCGTCGAGCCGGAGACAGGCCTCGACGGGTTCGCAGCGACAGACCCGGAGAAGGTGGCGCTGGTTGCCCAGACCACTCTCGGGATGTACGAGTGGCGCCAGGTCCTCGAGGACGCCCAGGAGCGCTTCCCCGATCTGAAGACGGCCCGCAAGTCCGACCTCTGTTACGCCACCACCAACCGTCAGGGCGCGGTGGAACAGCTGGCGGACGAGTGCGATCTGGTCCTGGTTGTCGGCTCCCACAACTCCTCCAACACCCAGGCGCTGGTCCGCGTCGCCCGGGAAAGGGGGGCAGCTGCCTATCGCATCGACTCGGCAGACGACATCGACGACTCGTGGCTCGAAGGAGCTGCCGTGGTTGGGCTCACCGCCGGTGCGTCAGCTCCGGATCACCTGGTTCAGCAGGTCATCGATCGTCTCGCCCCGACCCATGGATTCGAGCTTCGCCCCACCACCGAAGAGGCCGAGTACTTCCCCCTCCCGCCTCAGCTGCGCGCTTTCGTCACCACGCTGCAGAACCTGGTCGAGGCAGGTGTCACCGCCCGTCCCTCGACGGAGCCTTCGCTGCTCGATCGGGACCGCGAGTGGACTGCCACCGAAGCGCTCCGGCTGATCTCGGCCTGAGGCCATGAGCTCCCTCCCCGTGGTGGCTGTGGTCGGCCGCCCCAATGTCGGTAAATCGACCCTGGTCAACCGGATCATCGGGTCGCGGTCGGCCGTCGTCGAGGAGATGCCGGGCGTGACCCGCGACCGCCGACAGTTCGAGGCCGACTGGGCGGGTCGAGAGTTCGTCCTCGTGGACACCGGCGGGTGGGAAGCGCGGCCCGGGGACCCACTCGACGTCTCTATTCGGGAGCAGGCTGAGGCTGCCCTCTCCGGCGCTGACGTGATCGTGTTCGTCCTCGATGCGACGACGGATGTCGGTGAGGACGACAGGGGAGTGGCCAATATCCTCAAGCGGGGCACCGCTCCCGTCATCGTGGCCGCCAACAAGGTCGACAACGCCGCCCTCGAGGTGGATGCCAGCCGGTTGTGGTCGCTTGGGCTCGGCGAACCCATCCCGGTGAGCGCGTTCCACGGCAGGGGAGTGGGCGACCTGCTCGACCGGATCGTGTTCGAGTTCCCCGAAAGGGTCGAACTTGAGGAGGTCGAAGGGCCGCCGCGACTCGCCATCGTGGGCCGGCCCAACGTGGGCAAGTCCACATTGCTCAACCGTCTTGTGGGCGAGGAACGGGTCATTGTCTCCGACCGCCCGGGAACCACCCGCGATCCGATCGACGTGACTGCTGAGATCGATGGCGAGCCTTACGTCATCGTCGACACAGCGGGTATCCGTCGCAAGCCGCAGATCACCGAAGATGCCGACTTCTACGCCGTGCTCCGGGCGCGGGACGCCCTCGCGTCCGCCGATGTGGCGTTGCTGGTGCTCGACGCCACGGAAGGGGTGACTCATCAGGACCAGCGGATTGCCCGGGAGATCGCCGAGGCCGGTGCCGGCCTCGTCCTGCTGTTCAACAAATGGGACGCCCTCGATACCGAACAGCGGGAGATCACCGAAAGGTCGATCCCGGATCGACTGGACTTCGTGTCCTGGGCGCCGCTAATCCGGCTGTCGGCGATGACCGGTTCGAGGGTGCACCGCATCGGCGAGGCTCTTCAGGTGGTGCTGGCCAACCGCTCGAAGCGGATCCCCACCGCCGAGCTCAACCGGAAGGTCAGGGAGTGGGTCGCCAGGCATCCGCCACCGGTCCGCAAAGGCCGGCGTCCGAAGGTCCAGTACGCCGTCCAGGCCGGAGTGGCACCTCCGACAATCATCCTCTTCGTGTCCGGGGGCGAGCTGGGAGACGACTATCTGCGGTTCCTGGAGAATCGCATGCGATCCGAATACGACTTCGTGGGCACACCAATCCACATCATGACGCGGGCCAAGGAGCGGAAATGAGTGACGAAAGCTATCTGCCCGAGCACGACGGTGACGAGAGCTATCTGCCCGAACACGACGGTGACGAGGCGCCCGAGGTCGCCGAGGAGGACATCAAGGCCCCCTTCACCTTCAAGCTGATGATCGCCCTCACCGTCCTCTACCTGGGCTGGCGTCTGGTGCAGGGGATCATGTGGGTCATCGACCGCATAAGCGGCTGATCTCGCCCGGCTGCGCGATCGTGAGGAATTTCTTCCCCGTGGAGCGGTAGCGGAGCGGGGGAGTGGCCCGGAGGGCCGAGGGGGCGCGTGGTCGCCAGAATTTTCTTCTGTATTCAGCTGTCAACAGGGTTGTTTTTGTCCCTGATAGAACGTATGTTCGCATCATGGGATGGGAAAGCACCACCGAGGTTTCGACCGACGAACTGCAGCAGCGGCTGGTCGCGATCGAGCAGGAGAAGTCACGGGCTGCAGCTGAACAGCTCGGTCTGATCGAGGAGTTGGACCGTCGTCAGACCCACACTGCTGATGGGTGTCGCACGATGGGGGAGTGGATGAGCCTGGTGTTGGACACCACTCTCGAGGATGCGAGGTCGCTGGTGCGGACCATGCGTCGCACCGCCGACCGTCCCCACCTTCGTGAGGCTCTCGCGGATGGTGTTTCGTTCCGAAGGGTCGAAGCCCTCTCCAAGATCTCAGAGGATGTTGGTCTTCTCGAACATGAGGATGTGGCGTCGGTGTTGCGAGTGGCCGCCCGGAAAGTCCGGTTGACGGCTTCTGAGGAGGCGAAGACGGTGG
>CAZGWX010000073.1:0-10268 GCA_964529515.1 uncultured Acidimicrobiaceae bacterium | reverse complement strand
CAGAAGCTCGGGGCCGACCATGCCGGTCCGTTCCGGGGGCTGCTGGCTGGTGAGTGCCCAGAGGTCGACGGCAAACCCGTGGTTCTGCGCGGTGATCTCCACGCGTCCGTCGGCGAACCTCCGAACGGGGTGATTGCCCCCGTGATGCCCGAAGGGAAGCTTGTAGGTCCGGGCGCCGACGGCGAGGCCGAGGACCTGATGGCCGAGGCAGATCCCGAACAGCGGCACCTTCCCCAACAGTCCGCGCAGGGCGTCGGCGGCCGAGGTGAGCGGCTCGGGGTCGCCAGGGCCATTGGAGACGAAGACCCCGCACGGGGCGCGCTCCAGGATCTCCGCTGCCGTCGTCCATGCCGGGACCACCTCGACGTCATAGCCCCGCTCAGTGAGGTTGGTCACGATGTCACGCTTCATTCCCAGGTCCATGGCGACGACCGTCCCTCGCGATCGGCCCTCAGCCGCGACGCGATACGGCTGCTTGGTGGACACGCCAGTGGCCAGGTCGAGGCCTTCCATGCGGGGTGCGGCGGCAGCCATCTGGCGGAGCTCGCTCTCGTCGGCGTCGACGCCGACGGCCACGGGCATTGCCCCCTTCTCGCGCAGATGACGGGTGAGGCGGCGGGTGTCCACTTCGGCGATGCTGACCACACCATGAGCGGCCAGATACTCCTCCAGCGAGCCCTGCGCCCTCCAGTTGGAGTGCCGCCGGGCCATGGCCCGCATGACGAATCCTGCGACTGCCGGCGCTTCTGACTGGTCGTCCCCTCCGGTGACGCCGTAGTTGCCGATGTGCGACGCGGTCATCACCACTACTTGGCCCGCGTACGAAGGGTCGGTGAGGATCTCCTGGTAACCGGTCATGGCGGTGTTGAAGACAGCCTCGCCGGTGGTGACGCCCGGTGCTCCCACCGAGATGCCCCGGAAGACCTCGCCGTCGGCCGTGACCAGGATCGCTTCGATGCTCATGAGACCTCCGAGTGGACGATCCGGCCCTCGTACACGGTGAGCATCGCCCGCCCTGTCATCTCCCGCCCGAGATAGGGGCTATTGGCGGACCTGGAGGCGAACCGCTCCGGGATCCAGCGGCGGTCGGGGTCGAACACCACGAGATTGGCTGGCCGACCCGGGGCCACGGGACGCCCGTGCCGGCTCAGACCCGCCAGTCGGGCCGGGCTGGCGCTCATCGCCGTGAACAACACCTCAGGGTCTTTGCACACTCCCCAGACCACTGACGCCGCGGTCTCGAGACCGATCACGCCGCGAGGAGCATCTTGGAACGACACGGCCTTCTCCTCGGCGGTGTGGGGAGCATGGTCGGTGGCCACCACGTCAATTTCTCCTGCGGCCAGGGCGCGGACCAGGGCCTGGCGATCGTCCGCCCCACGCAAGGGCGGGTACATCTTCTGGTTGGGCCCAGCCACAGCAGACACATCCAGGTCGAGATGGTGCGGTGTCACCTCCATCGTGGCTTTGACGCCGGCTTCACGGGCCTCCCGCACCAGATCGAGGGTTCCGGCCACCGAGACGTGCTGGACGTGGATGGGGGCACCGGTGCGCGCCGCAACTTCGAGGTCGCGGGCCACCGCTTGGGTCTCGACCGACTCGGGGATGCCGTCGACAGCCAACGATCTGGCTTCGGGACCGGGATGCATGTGGCCTCCCGCCGACAGTTGTGGAAGCTCGGCGTGCTGTGCGACGAGAGCCCCCGGGTGGGCTGCCGCAGCCCTCATCACCGCTTCGAGGACGGCCTCGTCCGCCACCCAGTCGCCGTCGTCGGTAAACACCCGGGAGCCGACGCGGTAGAGGGCTGGCAGGTCCACCGCTTCACTACCGGCGCGGCCCCTCGTGATGCTCGCGGCCGGCGACACCAGCACGGTTGCCCCGGCGGCTCGCCTTTCGAGGTCGCGGTACCGCTCCGGGCCATCTGTCGGCGGGTCGGTGTTGGGCATCGCCACCACTGCGGTGAACCCGCCCGCTGCCGCTGCGGCAGTGCCGCTCTGCAGGTCCTCTTTCCAGGTCTGTCCGGGATCACGGAGATGGGTGTGCATGTCGACGAGACCCGGGCCCACGATCATCCCGGAGACGTCGATCACTCGGTCGGGCCGTTCGGGAGCGGCGCCAACCGCGGCCACGGTGTCGCCGGAGATCCAGACGTCGGCGCGCTCCAGGCCGTTCGCAGTGAGGACCATCCCGCCGGTGAGCCCGATCACCAGCCCACCCCCGCAACGTCCTCGAGCGCGGCCATCCGCGCCGGCACCCCGTTGGCCACCTGCTCCAGGATCAGGGAACGCGCTCCGTCCGCCACGCCCGAGCTGATCTCGACGCCACGGTTGATGGGCCCCGGATGCATCACCACTGCGTCACTTCGCATGCGGGCGGCCCGGTCGTCGTCGAGCCGGAAACGCTCCTGGTAATCGGCACCGGCCCCGGCGCCGCGTTCGCGTTGGATGCGCAGCAGGTAGACCACATCGACCTCGCCCACCACGGCGTCTAGGTCGTCGGTAGATGGGTGCGCGGTCTCGGGGACGAACTCCGATGGCCCCACCAAGGTGACCTCGGCACCGAGAGCGGGCAGGGCTCGTAAGAGGCTTCCCGCCACCCGACTGTGGACGATGTCACCGACCACCGCCACCCGCAGCCCGTCGACAGCTCCGAAGCGCCGGGTGAGGCTGAGGCAGTCGGCGAGGGCCTGCGTGGGGTGCTCGCCGGTTCCGTCGCCCGCGTTGATGACCGGGAGGCCGGTCCATTGGTGCACTCGCTCGGGTGTGCCGACTTCGCCATGACGCACGACCAGTGTGTCCATCCCGATCGCAGCAACCGTGAGCACGGTGTCCTGCAGGGTCTCCCCTTTGCTCATCGACGACTGCTCGGGATCAAACACGGCGACGTGGGCACCCAGGCGGCGCGCCGCGACCTCGAAGGAGATGCGGGTTCGGGTGGAGGGCTCGAAGAAGAGGGTGCCGACGACGCTGCCCGCGAGTGTCGACGCGACACGTTCACCTGTGGTGAGGGCGCCCGCATGCCAGCCGGCGCGGTCGATCAAGCGCCTCAGCCCGTCGAGGCCGAGAGAGTCGATACCCAAGAGCGCCTTCACGCGGGCCTCTCGATCCACACGCCGTCCTCGCCGTCAACGGCGCCGACCCGGACCCGGACCGTCTCCGAACGAGCGGTGGGAAGGTTCTTGCCGACGTAGTCGGCGCGGATGGGCAGTTCCCGGTGACCTCGATCGACGAGGACCGCGAGCTCGATGGAGCCGGCCCGCCCGGCATCCGAGATCGCGTCCAGGGCGGCCCGGACGGTGCGACCGGTGTACAAGACGTCGTCGACCACCACGACGCGTTTGCCCGCGACGTCCTGATCCAAGGCGACCTGACCCCCGGCCGCGGGCTCCCGGTCGTCGCGGTAGGCAGTGACGTCGAGGTTGGCGACGGGGATCTCCTGGCCTTCGAAGGACTCGATGGTGTCGGCGAGGAGCCGGGCGAGGTGGGCGCCGCGGGTGAGTATCCCGATGAGGACGAGGTCGTCAGCGCCGCGGTGACGCTCGAGAATCTCGTGAGCAATGCGACGGACGACGCGACCCAGGTCGTCACCATCGAGCACCCGGGCCATCTCCCGGGTTGGGGTGTGCCCCATGTTTCTCCTTCCCGGCCTCACTGGACCGCTCATTAAAGGTTCGGGCCTCACCCTAGCGGGCCGCGACGGTCAGCCGCGCAGATCCTTGGCGAGCGCCGAGAGGACTCCGTTGACAAACGGCGCCGAGCGTTCGGTGGAGTATGCCGCCACCAGTCGAACGGCTTCGGAGATGACGACGGGCGTGGGGGCACCGTCGGTGTCCTCCAGCTCGTATACGGCCATCCGGAGGACATTGCGGTCGATCACCGGCATCCTGGCGACGGTCCAGTGCTGGGACACCGACTCGATCCGTCCGTCCAGCTCCTCGAGGCGTTCGAGCACGCCACCCGCGATCTCGCCTGCCCGGCCCGCGGGAAGCTCCGGCTCGCCGAGCGTCTCCCGGGCATAGAGGTAGGCGAGGGCCTCATCTCGAGGCTCGACCCGCGCCTCGATGCCGAGCTTGGACGCCAGCGCGACCGCGACCTTGCCGGGGATGAAGTCGGAATCCGGCTCACCGAGGTCAGCCAGCAGGGCAGCCAGCTCGTTCTCACCTACCCCGAGGGCTTCAGCCAGATCGGCCTTGGACTGAAAGCCCGGGAGGGTGACCGTCATACCCGGGTCAGATAGTCCCCGGTGCGGGTGTCGACCTTGATGCGGTCACCCTGCTCGACGAAGAGCGGCACCTGAACCTCGAGTCCGGTCTGGGTCCGAACGGGCTTGGTGGCGCCGGTGCGCGTGTCCCCCTTGACCGCGGGCTCGGCGTACACGACGTCCATTTCGACCGCGGCCGGCAGATCCACCCCGATGGCGGTTCCCTGGTGTGTGGCGATCGTCACGGTCATCCCGTCGACGAGAAAGCCCGCGGAATCACCGATGTCTGACTCCGGGAGCACCACCTGGCCGTAGTCGGCGAGGTTCATGAAATGGAATCCCAGGTCGTCCGAGTACAGGTACTGGTAGTCGGAACGGTCGATCCGTGCCTGCTTGACGTCCTCGTCGGCCCGAAAGGTCCGGTCGAGGACCTGGCCGGTGTCCAGCTTCTTGAGACGCATCCGAACGAACGCCCTTCCCTTGCCGGGCTTGACGTGCTGATACTCGACGATGGTGAACAGGCCGTCGTCGAGTTCGAGGGCCATTCCGGGGCGGACGTCGTTGGTGCTGATCATGGATTCTTCCCTGTCTCGAACGGCGGGACGGTACCCGCCTCAGATGCCTATGGCCGCCAGCCCCTTCTCCACCTCATCACGTCCGACGGATCGCAGCACCGGTTGCCCGACTTCTTCGAGCAGGACCATTCGCAAGGTGTCTCCCTCCCGCTTCTTGTCCATCCGGACCAGGTCGAACACCCGATGGCGGTCGATTCCCTCGGCGTGGGTCGGCAGGTCCAGGCCGGCCACTGCGTCGACGATGGTGTGGGCGCCGTCGAAACCGGTCGCCGCCTCCGACACTGCTGCGGCGCCGATCATGCCCAGCCCCACCGCTTCTCCATGGGTCAGGGTCGACGCGTACTCGAGAGCGTGCCCGATGGTGTGGCCGAAGTTGAGGAACTGCCGGACCCCCTGGTCGCGAGGGTCGGTCTCCACGAGCCGGGCCTTCACCTCGACCGCCCGGGTCACGACCTCGGAGATGGGCGCGGCGGTCCCCGACCGGCTCAACAGCTCGGCCAGCTCGGGATCGCCCACCAAGCCCGCCTTGAGCGCCTCGGCCATGCCCTCCCTGAGGAGACCTGTCGGGAGAGCCGCCAGGGTGTCGAGATCGATGATCACGCGGCTCGGCTGCCAGAAGACACCGACCATGTTCTTGCCCGCCACGTTGACACCGGTCTTGCCACCGATCGCTGCATCCACTGCTCCGAGGAAGGTGGTGGGCACGTGCGCCACCTCGATCCCGCGCATCCAAGTGCCGGCCACAAAACCCGCCAGGTCGCTGACCGACCCTCCACCGACGCCCATGACGGTGTCCTGGGCACTCATGCCCTGGTCGGCCAGAGCCTCATAGACCGACGCCGCCACCACCAGGGTCTTGGCCTCGTCACGGTCAGGCAGTCCGATCACCTCCGTGGACAGTCCCTCCTCGCGGAGGCGGCCTGCCACCTCCAGGGCCTGCGTGGTTGCCGCCGGCTGGGTCAGAACGACAACCCGGCGTCGGTTCGCCCGCGGCGGAAGCAGCGGGTCCGGGAGGCCCGACCCGATCACGATCTCGGTGTCACCGCAGCGAATCATTCCGGCCACAGTCTGGCAATCAATTCGGCCACCGTGCTCACATCGCGCCCGTCGGTGACTACGACATGGGTGGCGACGGCCTCGTAGAGGTGCTCCCGCTCGTGAAGGAGAGCGGCGATCGTCACGGCCACCGGGTCTCCATCGAGAAGCGGACGGCCCTCTGCCTCGACGCGGCCGGCGACGGTCTCAGGGGTCGCCGTCAGCCACACGACGATGCCGGTCATCGCTTCACGGTTGGCGGGATCGAGCACCACTCCCCCGCCGGTGGCGACGATCCCGGCCTCGCCGGAGAGCCGAGCCATCACGGCCTTCTCCCGAGTGCGAAACCCCGTCTCGCCCTCATCTCCCCATATCTCGGCCACGGTGGCGCCCGCCTCGGCTTCGATGAGCTCGTCGGTGTCGTGGAACGGCAGTCCCAGGGTGGCGGCTGTGAGACGGCCGGCGCAGGTCTTCCCCGTCCCCATGACCCCCACCAGCCAGAGTGTGGTCACTGTGCGCGCGTTCGGTATCGCTCGACGGAATCGACGAAATCGTCGCGCGTGTCGCCGCCGAACTTGCGCATCATCTCGGACGCAAGCACGAAAGCCACCATCTGCTCGGCCACGACCGCCGCCGCGGGCACCGAGCAAACGTCCGACCTCTCTCTGACTGCCTGGGCCGGCTCGCCCGTTGCCATGTCCACGGTGCGAAGGGGTTGCATCAGGGTCGAAATGGGCTTCATTGCCGCCGTAAGAAGGAGAAGCTCGCCGTTGGACATGCCACCCTCCAGTCCCCCGGCCCGGTTGGTCGCTCGCTCCAAACCGGCGAGGATCTCATCGTGTGCCTGCGAGCCGGGCCGGCTCGCGACTTCGAAGCCGTCGCCGATCTCCACTCCCTTGATGCCGGGTATGGACATCACGGAACCGGCGAGGAGCCCGTCGAGACGGCGGTCGTAGTGGACATGGGAGCCGATGCCCACAGGAAGACCGCTGGCCGCCACCTCGAATACGCCACCCAGCGTGTCCTTGGCCTCTGCGGCCGCGTCGATGGCCCCCATCATCCGTTTCGTCGCGTCGGGGTCGGGACAGCGGACCTCGCTGGACTCGATACGTTCACGGTCGAGCGGCGGAGGGAGTTCGACCCGCACCTCGCCGATAGCCACCACCTGGCTGAGGACGTCCACGCCAACGGCCGCGAGGAGCTTTCGGGACAACACCCCCGCGATGGTCCTGGCCGCGGTCTCCCGGGCCGACGCCCGCTCCAGGATGTCCCTGGCGTCGTCGGTCCCATACTTGATCATGCCGGCGAGGTCGGCGTGGCCGGGACGGGGCCTGGTCACCTTGTTCCCCTCGTCTCCCGGTTCGACGGACATCACGGAGGACCACTTCTCCCACTCCGTGTTGCGGACGAGGACGGCCACGGGTGATCCGAGAGTCAGCCCGTGACGCACACCGCCAAGGATCTCCAACTCGTCCTGTTCGAGCTTCATCCGGGCGCCGCGCCCGTAACCACGGCGGCGACGCTCCAGTTCGCGAGCGAAGTCTTCGGCCGTGACATCGATTCCACGGGGAAGGCCTTCGACCACCGTGACGAGGCCGGGCCCGTGCGACTCGCCCGCGGTGAGGAACCTGAGCATCGGCCTGATGCTACGTCGGGATGATGCCGGTCACGGCAAGGACGATGGCGACCCATGCCCCCACCACCATGGGAGGCCCGTAGGGCAGCTCGGCCTTGGCGCCGCCGCGGCCGAAGATGAGAACGGCGGCTCCGGCGACGCCGCCCACCATGGCGGTGATGAACACCGCCCAGCCGAGGGTGCCCCAGGAGAGGTAGGCGGTGTAGAGGCCGAGCAGCGGGGATAGTTTCACGTCTCCGGCACCGAAACCCCGCCCCCCGGCAATGAGCCACATGAGCAGTGTGCCTGCAAAATAGGCTCCAGCGCCGGCCAAGCCGCGCAGGAGGTCGGGCCCGTGACCGTTGGCAAGCGCCACCGCGGCCAGTAGCACCGCGAGGATGCCCGTACCGGGCAGGTTGAGGCGGTCGACGATCCGAAGCTCGGCCAGGTCGGTGACCACCAGTGCAGCGGTGAGCAGGGCGAATCCGGTGTAGGCGAGGAGGAACCACGACACGCCCATCCCGGAAGCGAGGAACCACGCGAAAGCCGCAGTGCCCGCCGCGACGACGAACTCGATCGACGGTCGACGACCGCACGACGGGCACCGGACCGTGAGCCAGCCGCGCCGATTCCGGCAGCGGGGACAGGTGCCGGCAAGGGGCCGCAGCGGGTCGTCGCGCAGACCCTGAACACCAAGATCATGGGCCGCCAGTCCGGCGACGAATCCGATGAAGGCGGCCAGGGCTGGGATCACGACCCCGGCAACCTAGTGGTGATGCCCGGTCAGCTGTCGTTGGAGAGGTCGCGCAGGGCTCCCAGCCGGCGGCGGCGAAGCAGCCCGTACCCCTCTTCAGGTGCCTCGTTGGAGTCGAGTCCCGAGAAGACCTTCTCGAGGAAGGCCTCGGTGTCCTCCTCGACCTCCTCGGCGGCCTCTTCGGCCCCGCCGCCGGTCTCCGGCTCGGGCTCGGTCCACCAGGAGGCGTTGGGATCGACGTCCTGTGCCACCTCGTTCGACTCTGCGGCAGAGGTCTCGTCGGTGAGCGGGGTATCGGCAAACACCGGCTCGGCGGCGGCGAACTCGTCCTCGGGTGCCGACTCCGTCACGGGCTCCGTGGCAGCCGTCTCGGCCGTGGCAGCCTGGTAGCCGGCGGGCTCATAGGTCGTCGCCTCGGAAGCGGCGGGCTCGTAGCCGGCGGGCTCATACCCGGCGATCTCCGCGGGTTCGATCGTCTCCGACCAGGCGGCCGGGGCAGTCTCCGCCGCCCGAGCGGCGGCGTTCAGGCCCAAGAGCTCTTCGCCGACCAAGCCGGCGGCGACACGTGCCGCCCAGAAATCTGTGGTGCCGAGCTGGCTGGCCAGCGTGCGCACCGAGGCGCCGGAGCCAATCTCGCTGAGGAGGCGCCACGAGTCGCGATCGACGGTGACGCGATCGCGCTCACCGAGGTCACGTCGCATCCTGAGGAGGGTGTCCAGGTCAGTGACGACCGAGCTGACCTCGGCCCACTCGTCGTAGCGACGCCGGGCGTCGGCGAGCAGTTCCTCGAGGTCGAAGGGGGTGGATGCGCCGATGTCGGCGGAGCGCTGCTCGATGACGTCGAACGCGCGGCCGTGAGCGGCGAGCTGATGCAGGGTCTCCACGGCCATCTCACGAAGCAGAGCGGACATGGCTGTGCCCTCGGGAGTCTCGGAGCGGGCGATGTGGTCCCGGAGCTCCTCGTCTCCGAACGTGGTGGCGAGAGTGACGCCGCCCCGGTCGAAGAAGATGCGGCCGTCCACACCGTCGCCCTTGACATCGACCATCCCGCGCTGATTCGAGCGGTTCAGCAACCGCAACACTTCGTCTAGCGAGACGAATCCCAGATTCCCTGAAAGCGACACTCTTCTGCTCCTTGGGTCTAAAGCCTCCGGGATCAAATCGGCCCTTTCGGCGAGACCCTTTAGCCGTTTCTGGCGGCATCGATCAACAGGCCGGAGTCTACGACTGTGCCCGTCCACCACTCGAAGGAGGCCGACGCCTGCCCCGCCAAGAATGCGAGACCGTCGACGACCGGCATTCCGCGGGCCAGGGCAAACTCGGCCGCCGGCGTCGGGTGATCCCCGTAGGGAAGGTCGATCAGCAGCGAAGCCGACTCCAGGACCTCAGGCGGAAGCGCCTCCCCGGCCATGCCCAAGGGGGTGGCGTTGACCAGGACCGCGCCTGCCACCGCACTACCCCAGGCCACCGCTTCGCCCATGGCCCTCGCCTTGGCCCGGTCCCGGGCGGAGACGATCACTTCGCCGTCCCAGGCCGCCACCGCGGCCCGCGCCGAGCCGCCCGTACCCAAGACCAGCAGCGGGGCGCCGGACGGTGCGAGCTGGAATGCCTCACGAAAGGCGACGGTGTCGGTGGAGTGGCCCTCGATCGACCCGTCCCGACAGCGCAGAGTGTTGACCGAGCCCGAGCGGCCGGCGTCGCTGGTGACGAGGTCGCATGAGGCGAACGCCTCCAGCTTGAGCGGCATGGTGACGTTGACCCCGTCCAGGACGCCACTTCTCAACTCCGCAACTGTGGCGGCGAGCCCACCCCGGCCAACGGTGCGGATCCCGTACTCACCCTCGATGCCGGTGATCTCGAAGGCCCGGCGATGGATGGCCGGGGACTTCGAGTGCTCGACCGGATCGCCTACCAGGAGAAAGCGAAGAGACACCGGGGCAAGGTACTTGGTACTTGGTACTTGGTACTTGGTACTTGGTACTTGGTACTTGGTACTTGGTACTTGGTACTTGGTACTTGGTGCTTGGTGCTTGGTGCAGGGTGCTTGGTGCAGGGTGCAGGGTGCAGGCCCCCCGGTTGGCACTCGCTG
>CAZGWX010000072.1:0-2641 GCA_964529515.1 uncultured Acidimicrobiaceae bacterium | reverse complement strand
CGGGGGGAACTTTCGAGATGACCTCGATCCGGCGCTGGAGACAATCTTCATTCTCTCGATACTCAACGCGGTCGAGCGGTGGTACAACACCGGGGGTCGCATCGCCCCGGCAGGCCTGGCGGAACGAGTGTTCGAGTTCGTTTACCGCGCCCTGAGGTAGCCGTCCTACCATCCCCGGCCGTGCGCATCGTTCTTGCCTATTCAGGTGGTCTCGACACATCCGTGATCCTCGCCTGGCTCAAAGAGACCTACAACGCCGAGGTCATCGCCTACACCTGTGACGTCGGCCAGGGGGGCGAGGTGGCCGAGGCAGAGCAGAAGGCTCTCGCCACCGGCGCGGTGGCCGCCGTCGTCGACGATCGGCGTCTGGAGTTCGTCCGCGACGCCGTTTTTCCCGCCGTCAGGGCGAACGCGGTGTACGAGGGGGAGTACCTCCTGGGCACCTCCCTGGCGCGACCCATTATCACCAAAGGCCTCGTCGAGGCGGCCCGCGAGCACGGGGCCCAGGCTGTGGCTCATGGAGCCACCGGGAAGGGGAACGACCAAGTCCGTTTCGAACTCAGCACCGCCGCCCTGGCACCAGACTTGAAGACCATCGCCCCCTGGAGGGAGTGGGACTTGAAGGGGCGCATGGACCTCATGGCCTACGCCGCGGCCAGAGGCATCCCGGTCCCCACCACCAAGGAGTCCCCCTACTCGATGGACGCCAATCTCTTCCACATCTCCTACGAGGGCGGCATCCTCGAAGACCCATGGGAGTCGTCACCACCGGGCATGTTCCGGATGACCACCGACCCCGATATCGCCCCCGATGATCCGGAGGAGATCGTGATCGGGCTGCGCTCCGGAACCCCGGTGTCGGTGGACGGGGCGGAGTTGGGACCGGTCGATCTACTGACGGAGTTGAATCAGAGAGCCGGTCGTCACGGCGTCGGTCGCATCGACATCGTGGAGAATCGGTTCGTCGGCATAAAGAGCCGCGGCGTGTACGAGACACCGGGTGGGACCGTCTTGCACAAGGCGCGGCGGGCGGTGGAGTCGATCGTTCTCGATCGCGAGGTGCTGGCGCTGCGAGACTCCCTGTCTGGGAAGTACGCCCAGATCGTCTACAACGGCTTCTGGTTCGCCCCGGAGCGAATCGAATTGCAAAAGCTGATGGACTCGATCCAGGAACCGGTGACCGGCGAAGCCCGGCTCCGGCTGTACAAGGGCTCCGTGACCATTCTTGGGAGGCGCTCGCCCAACACCCGCTACGACCCTGAGGTGGCGACATTCGAAGAGGACAAGGTCTACCGCCAGTTCGACGCCGAGGGGTTCATCAACCTCAACGCCTTGCGCATCAGGGGATTCGGGGAGGGGAGTTGACTCTCTGGGGCGGCCGCTTTGGTGAGGCCATGTCGGCGACGACATGGGAGTTCACCACGGACGACTCTGACCGCCGCCTGCTCGAGGCCGATATCCGGGGTTCCATCGCCCACGCCGGGATGCTCGGTCAGCAGGGGATCGTCACGGAAGACGAGGCGGCGACCATCGTGGAGGCACTGGAGCAGATCCTCGCCGACGCCCGGGACGGGCTCTTCGAGTTCACCGAGACCGACGAGGATGTCCACACCGCGGTGGAGCGCCGGCTCCGCGAGAAGGTGGGGGAGGTCGCCGGGAAGCTGCACACCGGGCGCTCGCGCAACGATCAGGTCGCCCTCGATCTCAGGTTGTACCTTGGGGAGGCCGGTCAGGCCAGACAGGAGCAGACCCGGACGCTGGCCCTGACGCTGGTCGAGCTTGCCGAGGAGCACGCCGACACCGTCATACCGACCTACACCCACCTCCAGCAGGCCCAGAGCACCACCCTTGGCGACCACCTGCTGGCGTACGCCTGGATGCTCACCAGGGACCGTGAGCGGTTCTCCGACTGCGTTCGCCGGCTCGCCGTGTCGCCGCTGGGTGCTGGCGCCAGCGCCGGGTCATCGCTTCCCCTCGATCGCGAGAAGGTGGCTTCAGAACTCGGCCTCGGTGGCATTGTGGCCAACACGTTGGATGCCGTCGGGTCACGGGACTTCGTCGCCGAGTACACGTTCGTCTGTGCCCAGACGATGGTGCACCTGTCCCGACTGGCTGAGGAGATCGTCCTGTGGACCACCCGGGAGTTTGGCTGGGCCAGGCTCTCCGACGAAGTCGCCACCGGGTCGTCGGCGATGCCGCACAAGAAGAACCCCGACATCGCCGAACTGGTCCGGGGCCGCGCGGCGGTGACGATCGGCGATGTGGCTGCCATTCTGGGCCTGCAGAAAGGTCTGCCGCTCACGTACAACCGTGACCTCCAAGAGGACAAGCGGATCGTTTTCCACGCCGACGACACACTCGCCGGGGCTCTGGCGGCGATGGAGGCACTGCTCCGCGGACTTACTTTCGACCCACCTCGGCCTGGGTCGGACACGACCAGCCTCGACCTCGCCGAGGAGTTGGTTCTTCGCGGGGTCCCGTTCCGTGAAGCACATGAGGTCGTAGGTCGTTTGGTGATGCGCATGGAGGCATCGGGCCGGAGTATGTCCGATGTGACCGAGTTCGACCTCGTCGACGTCGATCCTCGGTTCGATGCAGTCGACCTCGATGCCCTCGACCCGGCCCACTCGATCCGCAACCG
>CAZGWX010000071.1:0-3138 GCA_964529515.1 uncultured Acidimicrobiaceae bacterium | reverse complement strand
ACTTGCGCCGTTCCGTGAACAGCGATGTAATCCTCCGTCGGGGCGACGGCTACCTGATCGAGGCCGACCCGACCAACTTCGACATCCTCGACTTCACGTCCAAGCTGGAGAACGGCTTGAGCCTGCTCCAGTCCGACCCGGCGACGGCCCGCAAGGAGATGGTGGACGGCCTTTCTCTCTGGTTCGGAGCTCCCTACGGCGGTGTCGACCACATCGAGCTCCATGCCGAGATCCAACGACTCACCGAGATGCGGGTCCACGCGGTGGAAGCCCGCATCCAGGCGGACCTGGCGCTGGGACGCGCCGGAGAGCTGGTGGGCGAGCTGGAAGTCCTCGTGCGCGACTTCCCGCTTCGGGAACGGTTCTGGGGCCAGCTGATGCTTGCCCTGTATCGGTCGAGTCGCCAGGCAGAAGCCTTGCGGGCATATCAGCAGGCCCGCTCCCGACTCATTGACGAGCTCGGGATCGAGCCCGGAGAAGAGCTACAGCAGCTCGAAGAGCGGGTCCTGGCACAAGATCGGACACTTCTCCTCGACCGACTTCCGGTTTCACCCTCGAACACCGACCCGAGCGCGCTCCGCGGTTACGAACTGCGCCAGGTTCTCGGTTCCACAAATCTCGGTGTGCTCTACCGGGCCTACCAGCATTCGGTTGGCCGCGAAGTGATCGTGAAGTCGATCAGGCCCGAGTTCGCCAATGACGCCGACTTCGTCGCCCGGTTCGAACGAGAGGCGCAGACCGTCGCCGCTCTGGGACATCCACACATCCTGCCCCTGCATGACTATTGGAGGGACCCGACAGGGGCCCATCTCGTCGTGCCTTTCATGAGTGGCGGCAGCCTGGCGCGTGCCCTTCGCACACAGAAGTGGAACCTGGGACCCGCCATCCGCCTGCTCGACCAGGTGGGCAATGCCTTGGGCCACGCCCACCGCCACGGGCTGATCCACGGCCACCTCTCGGCCTCGAGTGTCGTCCTCGACGACGAAGGAAACGCCTACCTCGGGGACTTCGGAATCGGTCTGCCACCGCAGGGGGAGGCTCCGACCATCCGGACGGACGTGGACGCGATGGGCAGGCTGACTGTTCACCTCCTCACCGGGATCGCGCCCGCCGACGAGCTGGACACGACCAGCCTTCCCACAGGGATGGGCGCGGTGGTGGAGCGAGCCACGGCCACGGATCCCCAAGGCCGCTACGGGCGCGTCTCCGACTACCTGCGCGACCTGCGCCGCGCCGCCGGTGTGGACGTCTCGGCCGGGTCAGATCTCGCTGAACCACCCGGCGAGCCAGTGCGCAACCCTTACAAAGGACTCCGTGCCTTCACCGAACTCGATGCGGCGGACTTTCACGGCCGGTCCCAACTGACCGACCACCTGCTGCAAACCATCGCCGGCAACCGGCTGGTCACGATTGTGGGACCATCCGGAAGCGGAAAGTCATCTGTAGTGCGCGCCGGGGTGATCCCCGCCCTCCGCGCGGGAGCGCTGCCCGGCTCTCACGAATGGCTGATCACCGACATGTTCCCGGGCTCATACCCCTTCGAGGAGCTCGAGGCTGCCCTGACCCGCGTGTCGGTGAGGGGTTCCGGGGAGATCATGAGCGAGCTGACCGGACCTACCGGGCTGCTCCGGGTCTGCAAGAGGATCCTGCCCGACGATTCCACACTGCTCCTGTTCATCGACCAGTTCGAGGAGTTGTTCTCACTCGTTCGGTCTGAGGAAGTGAGACGCGGCTTCATCGATAACCTCCGGGCGGTCGCCGACGACGAGCGGGGTCGAATCCGGGTCGTGACCACCATCCGAGCCGACTTCCTCGACCGACCCCTGTCTTATGGTGACTACGCGGCCAGCTTGGCCCCCGGCCTGGTAACGGTGGGACCGCCCACCCGAGACGGCTTGGCCCAGTCGATAGCAGCGCCGGCACGAGCCGTTGGTCTGGAACTGGAACCTGGGCTGGTGGCAGAGGTGGTCGCCGACGTCGACGGCCAGCCGGGCGCCCTCCCGCTACTTCAGTACGCTCTCACCGAGACCTTCGCAGCCAGGCAAGGAACGATGCTGACCATCGCGGCCTACGAAGCGACCGGTGGGGTGATGGGCGCAGTCGGGCGACGGGCCGAGGAGCTGTTCGAAGACATGAGTCCCGCTGCCCAGGAGGTTTCCCGGGAGGTGTTCCTCCGCCTGGTATCTGTCGACGAGATGGGTGTGGTGACTCGGCGCCGGGCCCGCCAGAACGATCTCGCCTCTCTCGCCGTCGACCGTGCGGCCTTGGACACCGTGCTCAACGCCTTCGCCCGGTTCCGCCTGCTCAGCTTCGACCGTGATCCCGTTACGAGGGGCCCGACGGTCGAAGTCGCCCACGAAGCTCTGCTTTCGACATGGCCGCGCCTCGAGGCGTGGATCGACGAGGCTCGCGAGACACTCGTCGTCGCCCGACGCGTGGGAGAGGCGGCGCAGGACTGGCTCAACTCCGATCAGGATCCCAGCTACTTGATGCGCGGCTCCCGACTCGACGACGTCGAACAGTGGGCGACCTCGTCCGGGGTGGTCCTGACCAGCGGCGAGAAGGACTTCATTTCGGAGAGTGTCCACCAGCGCGGCGAGGAACGGGCTGCCTTCCGGCGGCGCCGACAGCGAACCTTGGTCGCACTGTCTCTCGGAATTGTGCTGGTGAGCCTCTTCGCGGTTCTGGCGCTTCTCCAGCGCGAGTCCGCTCGTCGTGAGTCCGCGCTATCGACCGCCAGGGAGCTCGCCGGAATTTCCCGCGACATCCCCGACAACCCGGAGCTGTCACTCCTCATTGCCGTGGAGGCCTTCGACTCATCGACGAAATACGGAGCGGACCCGGTGCCGGAGGCGGTCAGTTCCATCGCCCGAGCCCTGTTCGACTGGCGGCTCTTGACCCGCTTCGATTCCGCGGGCGCTTACCCCCCGATGGCCTCTTCGGACGGTTCCCGGGTCGTGGGCATGGCGAAGGACGACCCCGCGCGCCTGGTGGTCTTCGATGCCAAAGGCGCCAGATTGGCCGACCTCCCCGGACCCGACCACACCGACCTCGACCTAACCGAAGAGGAAGGCTCTGACGCTCACGCCGACCACGCGGTGTTCCATCCGAATGGCGAGCTCGTCGCGGTCGCATATT
>CAZGWX010000070.1:0-4664 GCA_964529515.1 uncultured Acidimicrobiaceae bacterium | reverse complement strand
AAATGCGCTCGTCGAAGAGACCCTCCTTATCCGGACGGAGGGTGCGGTAGTAGATCGTTTCCGGCAACTTCACCTCGCCGTACGACCAGGCACGTACCTGATCAGAGGAGGCCAGGGAGATCCGCAGTTCATCGAATAGTTGTTGCGCCATTAGCTCACTTCGCTCGCGGTACTTGGTATCTGGTACTGGGTACTTGGAATGTCATTCAGTCTGCGTCCGGGCGCTCCGGCCGGCTCAGGTCGATGCCCAGCGCCTCGGAAGGACGGAACGAGTCCTCCTCCAGGTCGCGGATGTCGACTTCCTCGCCGGCTGCAAGCATTTCCACGTTGAGACCCAGGCTCTGCATCTCCTTGACCAGCACCCGGAACGACTCCGGGATGCCGGGCTCGGGGATGTTGTCGCCCTTGACGATGGCCTCGTAGACCTTGACCCGGCCCTGCACGTCGTCGGACTTGATGGTCAGGAGCTCCTGGAGTGCGTAGGCGGCGCCGTAGGCCTCGAGCGCCCACACCTCCATCTCACCGAACCGCTGCCCGCCGAACTGCGCCTTTCCGCCCAGGGGCTGCTGAGTGATCATGCTGTACGGACCGGTCGACCGGGCGTGGATCTTCTCGTCGACCAGGTGGACCAGCTTCAGCGTGTACATGTAGCCCACGGTCACCGGGCGATCGAACGGCTCGCCGGTGCGGCCGTCGTAGAGGGTCGCCTTGCCGTCCGAGGCAACGAGCCGCTCGCCGTCCCGGTTGGGATGGGCGTTCTCCAGCACCTTGAGGATCTCGTCCTCCCTCGCACCGTCGAAGACGGGCGTGGCCACCCGCGTCCAGGGCCCGGCACCCACGGCAGCGGGGGAAGCGCTGTCGAACTTCTCCCAGCCCCGGGCGGCAGCCCAGCCGAGATGCGTCTCGAGCACCTGCCCGAGGTTCATCCGGGATGGCACACCCATCGGCGACAGGATCATGTCGACCGGTGTCCCGTCGGCGAGGAACGGCATCTCTTCTTCCGGCAGGATCTTGGAGATGACGCCCTTGTTGCCGTGCCGGCCGGCCAGCTTGTCTCCCTCGGAGATCTTCCGCTGTGTGGCGACATAGATCCGCACCAGCTCGTTGACACCGGGCGCGAGGTCGTAGCCCTCGGCCCGCTTGAACACCTTGACCGCGATGACCTTGCCCGACTCGCCGTGGGGCACCTTCAGAGAGGTGTCCCTGACCTCGCGGGCCTTCTCACCGAAGATGGCACGCAGCAGGCGCTCCTCGGGGGTGAGCTCGGTTTCGCCCTTGGGAGTGACCTTGCCGACGAGGTAGTCGCCGGGGCCGACCTCGGCGCCGACACGGATGATGCCGTCGGTGTCCAGGTTGGCAAGGACCTCCTCGGGGACGTTGGGGATGTCCCTGGTGATCTCCTCTGCGCCGAGCTTGGTGTCCCGGGCGTCGATCTCGTGCTCCTCGATGTGGATCGAACTCAGCACGTCGTCCTTGACCAGACGCTCGGAGAGCACGATGGCATCCTCGTAGTTGTGGCCCTGCCAGGGCATGAACGCCACCAGCAGGTTGCGACCCAGCGCCAGCTCGCCGCCGTCGGTGGACGGGCCGTCGGCCAGCACGTCGCCGGCCTTGACCTTGTCACCCTCGCGGACGATCGGCTTCTGGTTGATGCAGGTGCCCTGATTGGACCGGGCGAACTTCTCGAGGCTGAAGGTGTGACGCTTGTTGGCGCCGGCCTCCTTGACCACGATCTGAGTGCCGGTGACCTCGACCACCTCGCCGTCGACAGTGGACAGGACCATGTCGCCCGAGTCCTTGGCGGCGCGGCCCTCCACGCCGGTGCCGACCAGCGGCGCCTCGGCGTTGATCAGCGGCACGGCCTGACGCTGCATGTTGGATCCCATCAGGGCCCGGTTGGCGTCGTCGTGCTCGAGGAACGGGATCAGTGATGTCGAGACGGAGACGATCTGCTTCGGCGACACGTCCATGTAGTCGACCTGCTTGGGGTCGACGTATTCGACCTCGCCGCCGCCGACGCGGACCAGGACCCGCTTGTTGGCGAACGAGCCGTCCTCCTTGAGGGGCGCGTTGGCCTGCGCGATGACGTACCTCTCCTCATCGGTGGCGGTGAGGTAGTCGACCTTGGTCGTCACCTTGCCGTCGACGACCTTGCGGTACGGAGTCTCGATGAACCCGAAGTCATTGACCCGGGCGTAGGAGGCCAGTGAGCCCATGAGGCCGATGTTTGGGCCTTCCGGGGTCTCGATGGGGCACATGCGCCCGTAGTGCGACGGATGAACGTCACGGACCTCGAACCCGGCGCGCTCTCGCGACAGCCCGCCAGGGCCGAGCGCCGACAGTCGGCGCCGGTGGGTGAGACCGGCCAAGGGGTTGGGCTGATCCATGAAATGGCTCAGCTGAGAGGTCCCGAAGAACTCCTTGATGGCCGCGGTCACGGGCCGGATGTTGATCAGGCTCTGCGGCGTGATCGCGTCCGGGTCCTGCGTGGTCATGCGCTCGCGGACGACCCTCTCCAGACGGGAGAGGCCGACACGCACCTGGTTCTGGATCAACTCGCCGACCGTGCGGATGCGACGGTTGCCGAAGTGGTCGATGTCGTCGGTGGTCACAGGGACCGAATCGCCGCTCACCGTGGTCACAGTGGCCTCGCCGGCGTGGAGTGCCACGAGGTACCGGATCGCGTTGAGCATGTCCTCGTCCCGGAGCATCTGCAGGCCCTCGGCCCGATAGTCGGCAGGGTTCTCCTCGCCGAACTTCTGGGCCATCTTGTAGCGGCCGACCCGGGTCAGGTCGTAGCGCTTCGGGTTGCGAAACAGGGTCTGGATCAGGTTGCGGGCCGACTCGATGGTGGTCGGCTCGCCCGGACGCAGCTTGCGGTACAGGTCGAGGAGGGCCTCGTCCTTGTCCGCCACAGTGTCCTTTTCGATGGTGTTCCGGATCGACTCGGCGCCCCCGAACATCTCGAGGATCTCCTCGTCGGTCTCGGCGATGCCGAGAGCCTTGAGGAACGCCGTGACGTACTGACGGCGCTTCCGGTCGACTCGGACGCCGATCGTGTCCTTCTTGTCGGTGTCGAACTCGATCCAGGCTCCACGACCAGGGATGACCTTGCCGGAGTAGATCAGCTTGTCGCTCGTCTTGTCACGGGCGACGTCGTAGTAGATGCCCGGGGAGCGGACGAGCTGGGACACCACCACGCGCTCGGTCCCGTTGATGATGAACACGCCCTTGTCGGTCATGATCGGGAAGTCGCCGAGGAACACCTGCTGCTCTTTGATCTCGCCCGTGCTCTTGTTCATGAAGCGGGCGGTGACGAACAGTGGCTTGGAATAGTTGGAGTCGCGCTCACGGGCCTCGTCCAGGTCCATCTGCGGCTCGGTGAACCGGTGATCGGTCAGTTCGAGGGCAAGGGTCCCGGTGAAGTCCTCGATCGGGCTGATCTCATTGAAGATCTCCCGGAGGCCCTCATCGAGGAACCACTCGAAGGACACATGTTGAATTGCCAGTAGGTCGGGAAGGGGGAGTACTTCGGGGATTTTTCCGAACGAAAAGCGCTCAGCCACGCGCGAAACCAAAGGGTGCCTCCTTGAGGTGGTGCTTGAGGGGGTGACGCAAGAGAAGGAATGCTAGCAGTCGCGCCAGCATATCCAACTCGGGATTCCTCGACCTTGAACCACCCCCTTGTCGGGATGGTTCGGAGCCCCTTCGGAGGGCCGTGGCCATCCTATCGCGGGCAGTCGAGCAGCGTCAAGGGTATCGGGCCATCCCCTCCACCCCAGGGTCGTCCCCGATCCCGAGGAGCACGGTGACGACGAGGAAGACGGCGAAGAGCACCAGGGCGAACAGGAGCCCGAGCAGCCATGGGGGGAGACGACGACGTTCCGACACAGACCGATCTTATGCGGATAGGCCAAAGCCCCGACACATGCGCCGGGGCTTTGAATGTGGGCGGATCTGGCGGTCAGCCGGTGAGGGCGGCCTGGCCCGAACCCACGTCGATCTTGCGGGGCCGGGCGGTCTCGGCGACGGGGACCACGAGTGTCAACACGCCGTGGTCGTAGCCGGCCTCGATGCGATCGGTGTCGAGGCCCTCGCCGAGGAGGAACCGACGGGTGAACGTGCCCTGGGGCCGCTCATTGATCAGGATCTGGGTGTCGGCGTTGCGTTCCCACTTGCGCTCGGCACTCACGGTGATCGTGTTCTTCTCCACGGTGAGATCGATCGTGTCGGGGTCGAACCCCGGCATGTCGATGTGGAGGAAGTAGCGGTCGCCCTCCCGATAGGCGTCGGCCGGCATCCAGGCACCACGGGTCGCGCCCGTGAGATCCCGCGTGAGCCGATCGAACTCGGAGAAGGGGTCGAATCGCATCAGCATGGTTGCTCTCCTTTCATCCTTGCTGGCTGTGGAACTCCTCTCATTGTAGGCAGAAAATCTGATGTGTCAAGTATCAAATTTCATTGTCTGTCCCGAGGCAGGCTCGGGTCGGGCCTTGATCCGGTCCAGTCGCTACCCTCGCCGGGTGGCGCGCAGCACCATTGGATGGAGGGAGTGGGTCTCACTCCCGGACCTGGGGGTGACCGAGCTCAAAGCCAAGGTCGACACCGGCGCCGACAACTCGTCGCTGCACGCCTTCAACCTCCGCCGGTTCGAGCGTGACGGA
>CAZGWX010000069.1:0-10579 GCA_964529515.1 uncultured Acidimicrobiaceae bacterium | reverse complement strand
GATCGAGAAACGGTATGGGCCGCCTGTCGGATAGACGGGCGGCCCATACTGTGAAGCCGACCTTGCTGGGCGCATCTTGAACACACTCCAGTCCGCCATATCAGGAGCCCTTCAGGGCAGCCTGTTCGCCCTCATGGCTCTTGGCCTCTCCCTGACATGGGGTTTCCTCAAGGTGATCAACCTGGCGCACTTCGGGCTCGTGCTGCTCGGTGCCTACCTCACGTTCCAGCTGGCGGTGAACTCGCCACTGGGGCCGATCACCACCATCGTGGTGACGATCCCCGCTCTGTTCATGCTCGGCGCCCTCATCCAGTTCGCATTCGAACGGTTCGGTGTGTCAGAACTCAACTCGCTTCTGATCAGCTACGGCCTGCTCATCATCATCATCCAGGTCGTCCACAACATCTGGACCGCCGACTTCCAGAGGCTTCCGTCGAGCGTCAACCCGTACGCCACCCAATCGGTCCGGGTCGGCAGCCTCTTCTTCCCTCACGCCCTTCTGCTGGCCGCCGGCTTTGGAGTTGTCCTGGTCGTAGCCGTTGGCCTGGTCCTCAACAAGACCTACGTCGGCCGGGCGTTGCAGGCTTTCGGTCAGGACCGGGAGATCGCGTCCGCGTTTGGCATCGACCACCGCACTCTGGGCCTGCTCCTCGCCGGCGTGTCAGGGGGAACCGCCGCAGTTGCGGGCATGCTGGTGACCCTACGGGGCACGATCACTCCCGACGCCGCCCTGGAGTGGGTGGGTCTCGTGTTCGCCATCGTCATCCTGGGTGGAATTGGCAACGTGGCGGGGACACTCTGGGCCGGTCTGCTGGTCGGTGCTGTCTCGGGTATCGTCGCAATCGTCTGGTCGCCGGCGACTTCGCCACTCGTGGTGTTCACCTTGGTCGTCCTGGCCTTGGTCTTCCGGCCGACCGGCCTCTTCCGGAGGAAGGCGGCACATTGAGGCGCGAGCGCGGCTGGATCGCAATCGTGGTGTTGGGCGTGGCGGTCCTGGCGTTGCCCACCCTGCGCGAGATCACCGGTTTCTCGGTCTTCTACATGGTGTTCCTCTATGGAGTGATGTTCTGGGTGGCGCAGGCAACCAGCTGGAACCTGCTCTCGGGTTTCAGTGGCTACTTCAGCTTCGGGCAAGGAGCGTTCTACGGGGTCGGGGTCTACGCCATGGCCGTGCTGTTCGGACGGCAGGGGATCCCGTGGCTGGTAGCGCTGCTTGCCGGCGGTTTCCTCAGCATGATCCTGGCCCTGGCGGTGGGGACGGTTGCTTTCCGGCTCCGCTCCCTGCGTGGCGAGATCTTCGCCCTGCTCACACTCGCCCTTCCCTTCATCCTCGCGGCCGTCGCCCGCCTCTCCAACACCATCGATGGGGGTCAGGGGGTGATCCTCCCGGTGCCCGAACTGCCCGGGTTCTTCTCGTCGTTCCAGGACTTCGTGTTCGTCCTCGGAGGCCTGGTGGCGGTCTTCGCGGTGACCGTCTCCTACCTGATGAGCCAGACTCGCTTTGGGTGGGCACTGTTCGCCATCCACGACGACGAGGACGTTGCGGAGGCGCTGGGCGTGCCGACATTCCGGCACAAGATGATCGCCATCGGCGCCAACGGGCTCATTGCAGGGCTCTCCGGCGCGGTGGCCGCGTTGCAAGTCGGGTTCGTCACTCCCGAGGGAACCTTCAATCTGAGAGTCCCGCTCATGGTGATCGTCATCGCGGTATTGGGCGGCCGCCGTCACTGGGCCGGCCCGATGGCGGGTGCCCTCTATGTCGTCGTGCTGCAGAACCGCCTGTCGACCGGAGCTCTCGAAGGTTGGAGTCTGATCATCCTGGGCGTGGTCCTCATCCTCATCGTGCTCCTCGCACCCGAGGGTCTGATGGCGCGTTTCTTGAGACGACCCTGGATCGTGGCCGGGGTCCTTGTAGGGACCTTGGCCCTGCTGGCAGCGCTGAACGTCTGGGTTCACTGGGGAGATCCGATCACCTGGCTGGCCACTGCACTGGCCGCCGCTGCCATCGTCGCCTTCCTGCCGGGGCACAAGGAGGCCGCGGTCGAGACGGGTCACATACCTGCCGCACACCTCGAGGAGCTCGTGGCCGAGCCTGTCGAGCCTTCCGGTGCGATGCTCGTGGAGGTCCGAGACGTACACAAGCACTTCGGTGGCCTCAAGGCAGTCGACGGGGTCACTCTCACCGTCTCGGAGGGCGAGATCCTCGGTCTGGTCGGTCCCAATGGATCCGGCAAGACCACCATGGTCAACCTGGTGTCAAGTGTGCTGCCCCCCACGTCGGGCGTCGTGCTGATCGAGGGGACCGACACCCGCGGCCTGAAACCACACCGGGTTGCCCACCTCGGGGTGGCGAGGACCTATCAGATCCCCCGCCCGTTCGCCTCGATGTCGGTGCGTGACAACGTGGCCATGGCGATCATGTTCGGCCGCGAGCCGAAGGGTTTGGCTGCGGCCCGTGCCGAGGCCGACCAATTCCTGGAGCAGGTGGGACTGTCGGGTCTGGCCGATGCCCTGCCGGGCGGAGTCAACCTCCACGAGCGGCAACTACTCGAGATGGCGCGCGCCGTGGCGACCAGGCCCAAGGTATTGATGCTGGACGAGGCCCTCGCTGGCCTCAATCCGGTGGAGATCGACAATGCGGTCGCCGTCGTGCGCCGAATCCACCGGTCCGGCGTCTCCATCATCCTCGTCGAGCACCTTCTTCGGGTGGTCAACCAGCTGGCCACCCGTATCGTGGTGCTGGAGCAGGGTCGGGAGCTCGCGTCGGGAGCGCCGGCCGATGTCATGTCCGACCCCGCGGTCGTGAGTGCTTATCTCGGAAGGGAGCACGGTGCTGCAAGTAGTTGACCTCGATGTCTTCTACGGCGACGCACAAGCGCTGTGGAGCGTGTCCATGGAGGTGGGCGATGCCGAGGTCGTCTCCGTGGTCGGGTCGAACGGCGCCGGCAAGTCGACGCTGGTGAACACGATCATGGGCATCCTCCGCCCGCGGCGAGGGAAGGTGCTCGTGGACGGTGTCGACATCGCCGACATCGCGACCCATCGGACCTGCCGGGCAGGCGTGGCAATAGTGCCCGAGGGCCGGCGGCTCTTTCCGGCGATGACGGTCCAGGACAACCTCGACCTCGGCGCATTTCACCCGGAGGCGAGAGGGCGGCGGGCGGAGACTCTGGAGTGGGTGCTCTCGCTCTTCCCACGCCTGGCCGACAGGGCGAGCCAGATCGCAGGGAGCATGAGTGGCGGCGAGCAGCAAATGGCCGCGATCGGACGCGCCCTCATGGCCCGCCCGCGCCTCCTCCTCATGGACGAGCCGTCTCTGGGACTCGCACCCGTGATCGTCGACGAGGTCTTCGACGTGATCGGCGAAGTTTGTGCCGAAGGGGTCAGCGTGGTCCTGGTGGAACAGAACGTGCAACGGGCGCTGGACATCTCCTCTCGGGCATACCTGTTGTCGGAGGGTCGTATCGTGCTCTCCGGGCCCGCGGGCGAGTTGTCACAGGACCCGACCCTGCGGTCATCCGTACTCGGCGTCTGAACTTTCGGATGTGTTCGGCGACCGCCTACCCGCGGCTTCGCCGTGGGTAGACTTGTCATCACGGCAGTCAGGAAGGCGAACATGAATGGATCACCGTCGGTTGCCAAGCGAGTATCGAGCGTTCGTCGTGCCTGGTCGCTGATTGTTATCGTTCTCTTCGCAGTTTCAATTTCGAGTTCGGCATCGCTTGCAGTCAGCAACGGGCCGGGGACTGTGGTTCCATTGGCTATATCTGCATCTAGTTCGATGCAGGTGGCGACTTCGAATGGTCCACGAAGCGAGGATGTCGATTTCAGGAGCACTATCAACATCGGTACAGATAGGGTCTGCGACATGCCTGACGGTGCTGACATCGGCAGGCTGCCTCCAAAAGTCTTTGGACCTCATGAAGCACACCCTGACCTCGAGTGGCTGGTTCACCCGGTCATGCAACAGGCGCTTGAGAACGTTCAAGCCATACTTGATGCTTCACCCACCGTCTTTGTCGGATCCTACATAGACTTTGCGGGGCAGAGTCTGAATGTTCTCTACTCGCCTGTGATTGATGACATAGCGAAGTACGAAGCCGACATTCGGAGGGCCGCAGAAGCGGCGCCAGCCGACCTTGCAGCCTTTTACGAGAAAATTCGGAAGGTTGATCGAAACCAACTCGACGAGGCCGAACGAGCAGTTTTTGAATCGGACCCGCTCCCATCGCTGCCAGCCGAACCGTCTCACCTCGAGGTGTGGCTAAGACCTGCGTGTAGGGCACACGACTCCGTGGCGGAGGCTCTGTCCAAGATCATGGCCAGAGATTGGCATCCGGATGCAAAGTCTGTCCCGATGCTCGTGTCGCTCGACATTTTCTCCGTTAGTGTCAAAGTGACCCTTGCCGAGGGACTCGGCATCACGGAAGATCTTGCCGTTGCTTTGGCTACTCGTTTTGGTGACAGCGTGGTGATCGTCCGAGACCGAGTGCCCTCAAGAGCGGTCGGCGGGAGGAGCGCCGACGTGTCGCCGCATATGGGTGGTGCGCGAATCAAACATTCCACTGTGGGCAATTGTTCGTCAGGGTTTGCGATGATCAAGTCTGGCGGTCGATTCATGCTTACCGCCGGCCATTGTGCCACGGGCAACGCCCAGCAAATCACCAATGGAACCGGGGGGCATTATGGCATATCAAACTCTCGAACCATCAGCCCAACCGATGCAATGCTCATTGCTTCGGCGGTAGAGCAGTACCGACGAAGCCTGTATGTAGATCCATGCTGTCCGACTGAACGACTCGTGACATCAAAAGGTACGAACTTTGTGGGTCAATCCCTCTGTGCAAGCGGTGCGACTACCAAAGCTCGGTGTAGTGGGGTTGTAGAGGCCCTCACCGATGAATATTGCGACGCACTGGGATGCTCAGAGAACCTGCGGAGAGCTGTGCGACCAAGTAGCCAAGTCTACTTCCAGCCAGGTGACTCAGGTGGACCGATGTACGTGCAGCTCTCAACTTCAAACGCGTCCGTTCGAGGCATGGGTGTAGTCGGCTACACGAATGCGCCGTTCGACACGGCTTGGTTTCACGGCATGAGTCACGTCGAGAGTGCTGTAGGGGCTGTCGTTGCCACCATATGCTGCGATGGTCCGTCCTATTAGCCGCTTGGCCCATGCGCGCAGGGGAACCGCCGGATTGATATCCCCGGCACCGCAGGTCTTGATTCGGGTGACGTTGAGGACTTCGGACTGAAACGTCTGTTGAGCAGTTCCGGGGCCTGAATCTACTGGGTACGATTTGGCCTTACGTCCCCGTCCCCATAGGCTTTGTGAAGCATTTCACAAGTTCGATTTCGTGAAACAGCAATCCACCACCACCCAAATCGCTGCTGCCGTCAACGACGGCTGGCTCGTCGGCGGCTCGTTCCTCAACTCCGTCCTCGCTGGAGCACTGGTGGGATACCTCCTCGACCTCTGGCTGAAGACCGATCCCTGGCTCGTCGTGGCCGGCATCGTGCTCGGCTCCTACTCGGGGTTCATGAGGCTCTGGGCGTTCATGAAGGCTCAGGACGGCAAGGCGAATGACCGCTGAGCCCGTAGCCATCGAGAGCCGCCTGGCCTGGAACACGGTTTCCCGGGCGGTCTATGTCGGTCCGATCCTCATCGCCATCTTCTGGATCACCAACGGCTGGACCGGCGCCTGGAGCTCGGCTCTGGGCGTCGCCATCGTGATCGGCAACTTCCTGCTCGCCGGAGCAATCCTCTCGATTTCTGCTCGCATCAGCCTGGCTGCCTATCATGCCGCCGCCCTGCTCGGGTTCTTCCTCCGGCTGGGCCTGTTGACCCTCACCATGTTGGTGATCGCCAACATGGTGCCGATCGACCGCCTGGCGTTCGGCATCACCGCCGTCGTGGCGTACCTGGTGCTCATCGGAGCCGAGGCGGTGGCGGTCTCCAAAGGAAAGGAAAAGGAACTCGAGTGGACCAAGTGATCCTCGCCTTCAGCTGCGACCCGGTCAATCAGCCCCTATGCATCCCCGACTCGGTCGTCGAGCTCTTCGAGCTGCCCGTTCTTTTCGGCAACGTCAACCGGGCCATGGTCTACATGTTCATGGCCGCCCTCATCGTCATCGGGCTGCTCTGGTTCACCTACCGGCGGCGGGCAGTCGTGCCCACGAAGTTCGGGACCGCGATGGAGAGCGTCGTCGACTTCGTCCGCAACGACATCGCGGTCGGGGTCATCGGCCCGGGGGGCGAGAAGTACGCCCCGTACCTGCTCGCCCTCTTCATGTTCATCCTCATCGGGAACTTCATGGGGATCACCCCGTTCATCATGTTCCCGATCGGATCGAGGATGGCCATCCCCGCTTTCCTCGCCATCGTCACCTACCTGATCTTTGTGATCGTCGGTTTCAAGAAGCAGGGCCTCAAGTACATCGGCCACCTCCTCTGGCCACCCGGTGTCCCGACCGCACTCAAGCCCCTCATCGGCTTCATCGAGCTGGTCTCCACTCTCATCGTCAGGCCCTTCTCGCTCGCAGTCCGGCTCTTCGCCAACCTCGTGGCCGGACACACGATGATCGCCCTACTCCTCGGCTCGGGCATCTACTTCCTGTTCAACATTCCCGAGATCGGGATCATGAAGGGTGGCCTGGTGGGCCTCCTCTGGTTCGTCTTCGGGATGGCCATTTACGCCCTGGAGATGCTGGTGCTCTTCCTCCAGGCCTACATCTTCACGCTGCTTTCCGCCGTGTACATCGAGAGTTCGATTCACCCGGCGCATTGACGGAGTTCGACTAGGAACCAAGAAAGGGAACGGAAATGGACGCAGTACTCGCCACCCTGGCAGTGGCCGGCCAGGTCCTGGCGCAGGAGGGCGCCGGGCTCACCGGCAATCTGGGCAGTGGCCTGGCCGCAATCGGATATGGCCTGGCCGCCATCGGCCCGGGCATTGGTGTGGGCATCGTCGCCGGTAACGCCGTGCAGGCAATGGCCCGTCAGCCCGAAGTGGCCGGCATGCTCAGGACGAACATGTTCATCGGCATGGCTCTGTCAGAGGCCCTGGCCCTGATCGGGTTCGTGGTCTTCTTCCTCGCCGGCTGATGAATACCATTCTCGTACTGGCCACAACCGAAGGCGAGCCGAGCGCAGTCGATCTGCTGCTCCCGGCCTGGCCGGAGCTCATCGCGGGCATCGTCGCCTTCGCCCTCGTTTACTTCTTCGTTTGGAAGTGGGCATGGCCGGCGATGACCAGGACGCTCGAGAATCGGCAGGCGGCAATCACCGGGCAGATGTCGGCGGCTGAGAGCGCCCGAGCCGAGGCCGAGAAGCTGCTGGCCGACTACAAGGCGCAGCTCGCCGATGCCAAGGCAGAGGCGCACCAGATCACCGAGGATGCTCGCTCAGGAGGCGAAGCGCTCAAGGCGGACATCGTGGCCAAGGCCCAGGCCGAGGCGGAGCAGATCAAGGCCAAGGCCCGTGAGGATGCGGAGAACGAGCTTTCCCGCGCGCTCGCCGACGCCCAGGGCCGCGTGGGTGAGATCTCGGTGGACCTCGCCGGCAAGATCGTGGGCGAGAGCCTCGATCCGGCGGCTCACCAGGACCTGATCGATCGCTATCTCGCCGACTTGGAGAGGCTGTAGCGCCATGACCGACAGGATCGCCGGCTACGCGTCGGGCATTTTCGAGATGGCCAAGGCGGAGGGCTCCCAGGAGCGCGTCGAAGCCGAGCTGACCGCGGTGGGCCGGGCCATCGAGTCGTCGGCCGAGCTGCGGTCTACCCTCACCGACCCCCAGCTCCCGCTCGAGCGGAAGCAGGGCATCCTCGACGATCTCATCGGCGGCCGAGCCTCGAGTCTCACGGTGGGCCTGATCCAGCTCCTCGTGTCCCAGGGATGGATCTCGGAGCTTGCAGACATCGCTCGGTCGCTCACCGAGACCGCGGCCGCATCCCGTGACAAGGCGGTGGCCGACGTGCGCAGCGCCGTGCCTCTCGACGACGAAACCATCGAGCGTCTGGCCGTCGCCCTGGGCAAGGCGACCGGCAAGAGCGTCGAGGTAAAAGTCCAGGTCGATCCGTCCGTCATCGGCGGGATCGTCGCCCGGGTGGGCGACACCGTCATCGACGGCTCGATCTCCCGCAAGGTCGAGTCCCTGCGCCAGGTCGTAAAGAGCCGTTAGGAGATCCACTCAATGTCCGAGATGACCATCACCACCGATCAGATCACCGAAGCGCTCCGCTCCCGTCTCGAGGGATGGGAGCCGGGCATGCAGAAGGAGACCGTCGGATACGTCACCTCCATCGCCGACGGTGTGGCTCGCGTCGAGGGTCTGCCCTCGGTCATGGCCTCCGAGCTCCTCGAATTCCCCGGCGGCCTCATGGGAGTCGCCCTCAACATCGATGAGACCGACCTGGGTGTCGTCTTCCTGGGTGACTACACCCACATCGAGGAAGGCGACCCGGTCAAGCAGACCGGCAACCTCCTCTCCGTTCCCGTGGGGGATGCCATGCTCGGCCGCGTCATCGACGCCCTTGGCAACCCGATCGACGGCCGCGGCCCGATCGACGCCACCGAGCGGCGGCTCCTCGAGGTCCAGGCACCATCTGTGGTGGAGCGCCAGCCGGTGACCGAGCCCCTGCAGACCGGTATCAAGGCCATCGACTCGATGACTCCGATCGGCCGCGGTCAGCGCCAGCTGATCATCGGCGACCGACAAACCGGCAAGACCGCTATCGCCGTCGACACGATCATCAACCAGCGTCAGTACTGGGGCACCGACCAGGCAGTCAAGTGCATCTACGTGGCCATCGGCCAGAAGGCCTCGACGGTCGCCGAGGTCGTCGACACGCTGCGTGCCCACGGCGCCATGGACTACACGGTGGTGGTCACTGCAGCAGCCTCCGACGCTCCCGCCCTCCAGATGTACGCACCATATGCCGGGTCGGCCCTCGGCCAGCACTGGATGTACAACGGCGAGCACGCCCTCGTCATCTTCGACGACCTGTCCAAGCAGGCGGTCGCCTACCGGGCGATCTCGCTCCTGCTGCGCCGCCCCCCCGGCCGTGAGGCGTACCCGGGCGACGTCTTCTACCTCCACAGCCGGCTCCTCGAGCGCTGCGCCAAGCTGTCCGACGAGCTCGGCGCCGGGAGTCTCACCGGGCTTCCCATCATCGAGACGAAGGCCAACGACATCTCGGCCTACATCCCGACCAACGTGATCTCGATCACAGACGGGCAGTGCTTCCTCGAGACCGACTTGTTCTTCCAGGGCATCCGCCCCGCCTTGAACGCAGGTGAATCGGTGTCACGGGTGGGTGGCAACGCCCAGATCTCGGCGATGAAGAAGATCGCCGGTCCGTTGCGACTCAACCTGGCGCAGTTCCGTGAGCTCGCCGCGTTCGCCGAGTTCGGGTCCGAGCTCGATGCCGCGTCGCTGGCACAGCTCGAGCGCGGCCGACGTGTGGTCGAGGTCCTCAAGCAGCCCCAGTTCTCGCCGGTCCCGGTCGAGGAGCAGGTCCTGGTTCTGTTCGCGGTCACCGAGGGCCACATGGACGACGTCCCGGTGGGCGACGTCCGGCGCTTCGAGTCTGAGTTGCGCCAGTTCTTCCGGGATCGTTACAGCAACGTGCTCGCTTCGATTCGCGAGACCGGCAAGCTTCCTGAGGGCGACGAGATGGTCGACGGCGTGAAGGCCTTCAAGGACACCTTCGTCGCCACAGGCGGCGAGGAGTAGCCAGACTTTGGCGAGTGCTGCGCTCCGTGACACCCGACGCCGGATAAAGAGCGTCGAGGCGACGAAGAAGATCACTCGCGCCATGGAGTTGATCGCGGCCAGCCGCATCCCCAAGGCCCAGGCACGGGTCATGGGGTCGAAGCCCTACACCGAGAAGCTGATCGAGGTGATCAAGAACGTCGGTGCCGCGGGCGCCGGTGCTCACGCTCTCCTCGAGCGTCGCGACCCCAAGCGAGTGGGCGTTTTGGTGGTCTCCTCCGACCGTGGTCTTGCCGGTGCCTACGCGTCCAGCATCATCCGGCTCGCCGAGATCCGCGTCGCGCAGCTGGAGCGTGAAGGCAAGGATGTGTTCATCTACGCGGTGGGCAAGAAGGCCCAGTCCTACTTCCGCTACCGCGATTTTCGGATCGAGCAGGCGTGGCTGGGAGTGACCGACACACCGGGTTATGGCGACGCCAGGGCCATCGCCCGCACCCTCATGGCCGCCTACGGTGACGGCCGCATCGACGCCGTGGAGGCCTTCTTCACCCGCTTCCAGTCGGCCCTGACCCAGGTGCCGTCCGAGCTGGAAGTCCTCCCCATCTCCGCACCCCAGATGGGCGAGGATGAACAGGCCGGCCGCGTGGCGTACGAGTTCGAGCCGTCCCCGGGTGAGATTCTCGACCGGCTGCTGCCCATGTATGTGGAGGCGCTGGTCTTCAACATGTTGCTCGAGGCGTCGGCTTCCGAGCACTCGGCCCGTCGCCGGGCGATGAAAGCCGCCACCGACAACGCCGAGGAACTGATCAAGATCCTGAGAGTGCAAGCCAACCGGGCCCGCCAGGCCGAGATCACCACCGCCATCAC
>CAZGWX010000068.1:0-4260 GCA_964529515.1 uncultured Acidimicrobiaceae bacterium | reverse complement strand
GCTCGGGTACTCCCCCATAGATGGGGGAGACATCCTGAAAGCTCCCCCCGCACTTCCGCTCGGGTGCTCCCCCATCGCAGATGGGGGAGACATCATGAGTCGGAACACATCTCGCTGCTCCCTTCAGGATTTGTCCCCCATCGCAGATGGGGGAAGGGACCCGCTGCTTGTCAGCGGGTAGGGGGTGGGTTCCTAACCGGATGACCTATTCAACGGGTGGTTCCAGCTCCGGAACCCGCTCAGCCAGGACCTGGCGAATCTTGAACACCGTCCAGAAACTGTTGGCCCATACGTCTTCGTTCCAGAAGCGCAGCACCTGAAATCCCCTGGAGCGCACAAAGTCGTCTCGTCTCCGGTCGTAGTCGGAGTCCTGGTGCTGGGTTCCGTCAACCTCGACCACCAGTCGTGCCTTCAGGCACACGAAGTCGACGATGTAGGGGCCGATGCGGTGTTGGCGGCGGAAGCTGGCACCCAGTGCTCCGCCTTTGAGATGTTTCCAGAGGAGTGCTTCCTCTCGGGTCATCTCTCGGCGCATTCGTCGCGCTCGGTTCAGTTGCTCGGGTCGGCTCACATGCCCATCGTGCGTTACGAGCATGCCGATGGGAACCCTCCCCGCGTCAGAGCGGACATGACTTGGGAACCCACCCCCACCCCCCCCCGCCCCGCGGGGGAAACCCCCAAAAATGGGGTGACAACCTGGAAGCTCCCCCCGCGCTTCGCTCGCGTACTCCACCACAAGTGGGGGAGAAATCCTGGGTCGCTACCCTCTCCGACATGGCCCAATTCGACGTCGACGCCATGATCAAGCGCTTTGCCGAGCGAGCCCAGGCGGTCAAGGACCGTCCACTGCCACCGGTGGCGGGTTCCGAGCGGCAGCACTTCATCCGCCAGGCCCAGACGGACTACACCGACTTCGCCCTCCTCGCCAATGCCAAGTGGGAGGTTGAGGACGGCCACCTCGTCCTGAGGGTCCCCCTGGCCGGCGGCCAGGACTGACCCAAAGGGTCATGGCCGAGACCCGACTCGTGATCGTCTCCGGAAAAGGAGGCACCGGGAAGTCTGCCGTCGCTGCCGGGATCGCGCTCCTTGCGCAGCGCCAGGGCGACCGTGTTCTCGCCATGGAAGTCGGCGACGACGGGTCGCTGCCGAGCCACTTCGCCTCCACCCCGTTCACTTTCGAACCGCGGGAGGTCCGCCCGGGGCTGCACGCCATGCGCATCTCCCGCCCCGACGCCCTCCTCGAGTACCTGTCGCTGCAACTGCGCATCCCGGGCGTGGGCCGGTTTGGTGGCCGGATCGCCCGGGCCTTCGACGCCCTCGCCACCGCCGCACCCGCCGTGCGGGAGATCATCACGATCGGGAAGGTCTACTGGGAAGTGAACTCGGGCCGATGGGACACGGTCGTCGTCGACGCCCCTCCTACCGGCCAGATCGGCTCGTACCTGAGGGCCCCCCGCTCCATCATGGATCTGGTCCCTTCCGGCCGCATCAGGGGTCAGGCCGAGAGCATGGCCGCCACCCTCGCCGACCCCGACATCACGCGGCTGGTCCTCGTCAACGTACCCGAGGAGCTGCCCACCACGGAGACCATGGAGACCCTCGCCTGGCTCGGCGCCGAGCAACTGGTCCCGACTCCGACCATCGTGGTCAACAGCGTTCTGCCGGATCTCAACGTCAAGGAGAGGCCAGACGGAATGGCGGGAGAGATCGTCGCTCTCCACAGGTCACTGGTCGAGGAACAGAAGATCTGGCTCGACCGGCTCCCCGGCGACGTCCAGCTCCCGTACCTGTTCGGCGTATACACACCGGGTGAGGTAGCCGCCAACCTCAGCGACGCCATGGAGCCGTTGACATGACTCGCACGGTCCTGGTCACCGGAGGCGGCGGGGTCGGGAAGACGACCGTGGCCGCGGCACTCGGAGTCGCCGCCGCCAAAGGAGGCATGAGAACGCTGGTCGTCACCGTCGATCCGGCGCAGCGGCTTGCCACCGCTCTGGGCCTCGACGACCTCGGAGACGAGCCCCAGCCGCACGCCGACCTCCCAAACCTGTGGGTGGCGATGCTCGACTCCTCCGCCTCGTGGCGCGCTGTCGCCCAGCGGCACGCCGACCCCGATGTGGCCGAGCGTCTGGCCTCCAACGAGTTCTTCCTCGCGGCCGCCGAGCATTTCCCGGCGTCCCAGGCATATGCCGCGGCAGACCAGGCCGCCACCTACGTCCAGGCCCGCGCCTGGGACCTCGTGGTCGTCGACACCCCACCCTCCGGCGGCGGGATCGACTTCTTCGCAGCTCCTGCCCAGATGGCTGACCTCGTCGGCGGCCGCCTCCTGCGTTGGATCACCGGCGGCCCACTCCCCGGTCGCCGCTTCCTCTACGACCGGGCGGCACGGCCGTTCCTCCGCATAGCCGACGGCGTCCTCGGGTCCGACCTCCTGGAGCGGGTCGCCGAGTTTCTCATCGACCTGCGCACCACCTACGACGGTGTGGCCCAGCGCGGCCGGGAGATCGAGCGGGTCATGCGAGATGCCGCGATCCTCGTGGTCACCACAACCAACCCTGCCCCCCTCAACGAGGCGATCCGCTTCTACCGGGCGCTGCCCGAGCTCGCCTCGACCCCCAAAGCCGTGGTGTTCAACCGGACCCTCCCCGACGCCTGGGCCAAGCCTCCGACCCGACTCAGGGCGGACGTCAGGGCGATCGTCGACCTGTGGGCGGCGGAAACCAGCCGCCAGCGAGACTTTCGAGACGAGTTCAGTGCCCGCTACGGCGCTCGGGTTGTGTCCATCCCCCTCACCCCCGTCCCGCCGACCGATCTGGAAGGGCTGGCAAGGCTGGCCGGCGATGCCGCCGGGATGCCTTGGAGCGAGTTGGGGATAGTCTTTCCAGGGTGACCAAGTCGGCTGCCTTCTTCGATCTCGATCGGACTCTGATCTCCGGAGTGTCGGTCCTGCCCCTCGGCGTGGCTGCCTGGCGCCAGGGCTTCGCCACCAACCGGGAGTTCGCCGGCTGGGCCCTCGAAGCCGTCGTTTTCAAGCTGTTTGGTGACAAGGGGAACCCGGAGACAGCCGACAACACCCGCCGCGACCTGCTCACGCGCATCGCCGGCGTCTCCGTGGAGTCGATGAAGCAGCTGGAGGCGGAGGTCACCCCCGGACTCATCTCCCGAGTCCGACCCGAGTCTCGCGACCTGATCGAGATGCACCACCAGCACGACCGGGACACCTGGATCGTGTCGGCATCCCCCCAGGCGATCGTCGAACCGCTGGCGGCGTCGCTCGGAATGACCGGCGCCATCGGAACCCGCGGTGAGGTCGTCGACGGCCACTACACCGGCAACCTCGACGGACCGTTCGTGTACGGGCCGGGCAAGGCCGAGGCGGTGGAGAAGCTGGCGTCCGACCGGGGATACGACCTGGCGCTCTGCTACGCCTACTCCGACTCGAGCTCCGATCTGCCGATGCTGGAGCTCGTGGGTCATCCCGTTGCGGTGAACCCGGACGGCGATCTCGCCTCCGTCGCCTACCAGAGGGGCTGGCCGGTGGTGATCTTCGCCCGGCGCACCAAGCGGGCACTGGCGGTGGCGGGGATGTCGGCGACGGTGGTCGGCAGCGGACTGGTCGGCTACGCGGTGGGAAGACGGCGTAAGTAGCTTGGTCCCCCTGGGACGAAGTGACAGGGGGACGGAGTCCTCGCCGGCGAAGTCGGTGAAGTAGGGGCAGGAGATCCCACCCGCGACTAGCTCCCACGCGAAGTCCGAGCGCGTCGGGCCGTACATGTCTGTGGAACCGACCCCCTCCCGGCTTCGCCGTACTCCCCCATAAGTGGGGGAGAAGTCACAATATGGCCCGCGGGCCCAGCAGCTCCTTGAGCTCCGCGAAGAGGGCAGAGCGCGGCTCCACCCTGTGCTCGTCGGCGAGGCGCAGGACCTTGGTGTCTCCGTTGTCTGTCATGTGCAGGTAGACCGGCGCCGTCCCCGGATGGTTGGAGAGGATGCCCTTAAGGGTGTTCACCGTATCGGGCGTGAGACGCGCTGCCGGCACGCCGAGGCGAACCACCGAGTCGTCACGGATCTGCAGCTCGTTCAGCTCCCGGATCACCACCTTGACGTCGTCGGATCGGTTGTCGACGTACCCGTTGATCGTGACCACGGCGTCCTCCACGACCAGCGCCCCGTATTCGTGGACCGTCTTCGGGAAGGCGAGGCACTCCACCGACGCCTCCAGGTCTTCGAGCTGAAAGAAGATCATCGGGTCGCCGTTCT
>CAZGWX010000067.1:0-3143 GCA_964529515.1 uncultured Acidimicrobiaceae bacterium | reverse complement strand
CCGACGTACCGGGCGATGTCAGTTGGCCCCGCGACTTCCCATCCGGCGCCGAGCTCCCGGTTGTACCACTCCACTGAGGCTGACATCGAGGCGAGATCGCCCTTCCCCTTTCCCACCGCGGCCATCCCGGCGTCGTGAATCAAGGCATCCGTGCGTTCTGCCAGGTGCCGGGCGCGCTCGTGGGCCCTGACCGTGGTGTCCCACATCTCCCGCGCCATGGCGGGACCATGGGCCCGGTAAACGCTCTTCACCCCGGCCTTGACGTCGGTGGAGACCATCCCGCCGTTCATCGACGAGGCGCCGCCAGCGATCTCTCCCGAGTCGACCACTGCCACCGTCCGACCGGCGCCGGCCAGTCGGAGGCCTGCGGAAAGCCCGGTGAATCCCGAGCCCACGACCAGGACATCGGCCTCTTCGGGAAGTTCGGCGGCGAGCCCGACGGGTCGAGGCGACTGATCGACCCAGAAGGGAAGGTGGATCACAGAGTGGAGAGACCCTCCCGGAACAGGCTCGCCATCTCGCCCACTTGCTCAGAGGTGGTGATGAACGGGGGCGAGACCTGGAGAGCGCCTCCGGCCATGGCCCTCGTGAGCACACCGGCATTGCGGCAGGCGAAGACGGCCCGTGCCGGCAGCGTCTCGTCGTCACCCATGTCCAGCTGGACGGCACACAGGGCGCCAACGCCGCGGCGGATCGTGGAGACCACGGCCAACTCCTCGAGGGGGAGGAGGGCCTGATAGAGCTCGTCCTCCAACTCGGCGGCTCGGGTGATCAGTCCCTCGCGCTCGATGATGTCGATCACCTTGATCCCGGCCACGCATGCGACTGCGTGGCCCGAGTAGGTGTAGCCGTGGCGGAATATGTTTCCCGCCTGGGAGAAGAACGGTTCGGCGACGTGCGGAGCCGCGATGACCCCGCCGAGCGGCGCATACCCGCAGGTGACTCCCTTGGCGAAGGTGATCAGGTCGGGCTCGAGGTCCCACTTGGTGGCGGCGAACCAATCGCCGACCCGGCCGAACCCGGTTATGACTTCGTCGGAGATGAACATGCCGCCGGCCTTGCGCATGGTCTCCCGGACCGACTGCAGGTACTCGGCGCTCACCGGCCTGATGCCGCCGGCCCCTATCACCGCCTCGACGAAGATCCCGGCGATGCGGTCGGCGCCTGCATGGTCGACCGCCTTCTCCACGGCTTCGGCGTCGTCGTAGGGGACGTAGATGACGTCGCCTACCAACTCGCCGCCGTAGTTGAGGCGGTTGACCTCCATGCCGCCGAGCGTCGTGCCGTAGGTGTGCATGCCGTGGTAGGCCCACTCCCTGGCGATGAACACGGTCCGCTCGGGCTGGCCGATGGCTGCGAAGTAGCGGCGGGCCAGCTTGGCCGCCGTGTCGACGGCGTCGGACCCGCCGGCCCCGAAGAACACCTTCGAGCCGGGATTAGGCGACACCGCGGCGATCTTCTCCGCCAGTTCCAGCGGAGGTCTGGTGGCGTAGTCGATGAAGGTGTGGAAGGCAGGCAGCTTCCGGGCTTGGGCGTCCATCGCGTCGGTGATCTCGGTTCGCCCGTACCCCACGTTTTGGTACCAGAGCGAGGCCGCGGCGTCCAGGTAGGGGCGACCATCCTCGTCGTAGATGTAGACGCCCTCCCCCCGGTCAACGATGAACGGGGAGTGCTGGACGGTGGTCATGTCAGCGAAGGGGTGCCAGAAAGATCCCATGCTGTCGGAGGCTAGCCGAACACCCCTGCGCCATCTCAGTCGGAAGCGGCTGCCGGAGCGGCCGGACGGCGCCGGTAGCGGCGCCACAGCCACCATCCCACGGCGACCGGGACGATCGCCACGGCCAGCAGGATCGGCAAGATGAACACGAAGAACGTGATCGCCCCGTCGGCTACGCCCTGCATAGCCTGAACCAGGCCCCGGGCGGCTTCGCGGAACGCCTCCGCGGGTCCCCACGGCTGGTCGACGATCGGAGCGGTGGCCGGCGTCTGAGTCAGGGAGATCTCCACGGTCGCCAGGTCGGTGACCCCGGAGAGGTGCTGGAGCTGGCCTTCGATCTGTTCGATCTGGCCGCGGACCGACGCCAGCTCGTTGAAGACCCGGAGCAGCTTCTCGGGGTCGGCGTCCGGCTGGGAGCGCACCTCTTCGAGGAGAGCGCGCAACTCGGTCTCGAGGGCCTCGAGGTTCCTCAATCGGGCCTCGAGGTCGACGAACTGCTCGGAGACGTCCTGGGAGTTCTGTGACTCGGTGACCACCAGGTCGGCGACCGCCTTGATCTGGTCCAGGGTCGCGCCCAGCAGGTCGGTCGGGATCCGGACGGTGAGCGAGATGGCCGGCTGGGCGTCTTCGGAGTCGACTCGGCCCACATCGGCATGTGCGATGAACCCACCGGCCTCCTCCACGATGTCGCCAATCCGAGAGAACGCCCGACGGGTGTCGTCGGCGTTGAGCTCGAGCCGGGCGGTGCGGATCACTTTTCGGCCGTCGGTGGCCTGGACCTCGATAAGTGCCCTGTCCCCTCCCGAGTCCTCGGATGGCGACTCGGTGGCACCTGGAGCCGTCGCGCCATCGCCTTGCCGGACCTCGTCTTCACCGCCCGAGTTCCCGCCACATGCCCCCAGGACGAGGACCACCGTGATCAGCATGACCATCGCAGACGATCGTCTCACTCTTTCTCCTCTCGTTTCCTGTTGGACGCGGAGACTTCGCCGGCGGTTCCCGGTAGCGTGGAGACATGCACAGAGGCCCATTGCGGGTACTCGACCTGACCGGGTCCCCTCACGATCTCGGGCGTGGCCACGCCGAAGCCTGTGGCCCGTTGATCCGCCGCTATGTCGACGAACGCATGGACCGTGCGGCCGACCAGAGATGGAGTGGTGCAGGGAGTGTCGACCGAGCTTTCATCCTGGCCCAGGCCGAGTCCACCCTCGCCGCTCATCGGGCCTACTCGTCCGAGCTCTATGACGAGATGGCCGCCATGGCCGACGCCGCCGGGATCACCGCAGCCGAGGCTGTGGTCGTCGGCGGGTTCACCGACCTCGTCGACCTGCTCCGGTCCCGCGTCGGCGACGCCGTCACCGAGGACAACTGCACCGCCATCCTCGACCCGGCGTCCGGGGTCCTCGCCCAGACCTGGGACATGCAC
>CAZGWX010000066.1:0-8843 GCA_964529515.1 uncultured Acidimicrobiaceae bacterium | reverse complement strand
GAGCTACGAGGGCGGGATGGGTTGGAAACGTGGTTGGAAACCGGGTGTCACCAACTTTCGGTGTAAGGGTAGATGCCGATTGGGCCGAGTCGTTAGGTCAGACGAGCCGGCTTCGGCCGAATCCGTCCTCAGGGCGTCTTGGAGCCAGCTGGTCGAGGACTGGGATCAGGTTGATTCAGGCGGCCGGTTTGAGTCGGAGGGAGGCGACTTTGTCGGGAGCGAAGACGGCCTCGGCCTGGCCGTTTCGGTACGCCTGCCAGGCCAGCATGGATAGGTGGCTCTTCTGGAAACCGTAGTGGTGGAGCCGTTCCCTTGGGTGTTGGTCGTCGATGGTTCGGTTCGCTGACTCGGCGGATGCCCGGAGTGGTTTCTGCAGTGCGGCGAAGATTGAATCGGTCTCGGGGAACGCTCGTAAGTGTTCGGCCCGGTTGTACCCGGTGATTTGATCCTGGACTGTCTGGTCGAGTCTCAGTCGCACATATCCGTCCGGTCTGCCGACCGAATCCTCGACCTCGTATTCGGCGAACATCCTGTAGGTGCCAGCGGCCCTATTGATCCGCTTGTTGAGGCGTTTCCTTCGAAGCGGCTGGAGCAGTTCGTTCCCGTCCACGTCGTAGGTGCGAATGTGGGGTGCGCCGCCTACGAGATGAATCTCCACGTCCCGTAGTGCACCCTCGCTCGTGTGGTGCGTTTCGATGCCGTGGTACTTGTTCGAGGGCTTGCCGTCGGTGCGGTGGGTGCCGACAAACCCGATGTGTCCGGCCTTCAACAGACGATCCAGGTGGACACCTCGGAGGGCACGGTCATAGGCATAGCCGACCAGTCCGGGGAGGTCGGCGGCTGCTTCGAGGTATTGGTCGACTGCGAGGTGGCCCTCTGGTTGGCCACCGGGTGTGACCGGGTCGATGGCAAGGATCACTTGTTCGTTGCGTTGAGAACCTCGGACATGAGTGAAGGCGAAGGGAAGCCCTGGCACGACGTTGCCGCCTCCGGTGGTGTGCATGGCGGCGTCAGGGTCGTGGCGCCTCACGCGGATCTCGCCAGTGGTCGGGTCGACATCGGTCGCGTCTCTGTGGAGTCGCTTCGCCCGAGGAGTCATTACCGTCACGTCGCCAAACGCCACTCTCTCGCGGTTTGGCCGACTCAAGGAACCCGGTGCGTTGGCCGCTCCTAAACCGATAGACAGGGCGAGCGATCGTGACCGTTCCCTGACGACCACAGCTATCACATCGAGGTGGTCGGGCAGATGGTGCTTGAGGGCGTAATTGAACTGGTTCCGATTTGGCGGGATGCTGGGCGGGACGAGATCGGGCCGATCGTTTCCCAGTTCGGCGTCGGCGGCATCACGGATCTGGCTCCACGGCCCAAAAGCCTGATCGCTGAGTGCCTCTTCGACCTTCCTGCTCGATCCGTACTCGTGTATCAGGACCATCCACAGGAAGAACACCCACAAGGGATACTGGTTTGGCCGTCCGCCGTCGCTCTTTGCCCGGTAGTCGATTGTGCGGGCCACTTCCCAGACAAACGGATTGTCGAAGCACAGACTCCTGCGAGCGTCGGGTGACAGGCGGTTGTACCGGGTGCTCATTGGTCGCTTCGCCAGTCGAACCCGATGATGTCTGCTGCGGTGTCCAAGGTCTTGCAGCCCAGGGCGAGAGCTGCCTGCTCAATCCTGCCGGTTCTCAGGAAGACCTGACGTCCGGCCCAGGCACGGAGCGAAGCCGGTTTCACCGACGGATCCGCCGTTAGGCCAGCCGCTCGCAGCGTACGTCCCAGTGCAGTGGCGGCGGACGCCTGCATCGAGGCGGCGGATGTCCCTTCCCCGAGGTAAGCGACGGGGAGGGTGTCGTCGCCGACTTCCTGCAGACGCCGACTGATGATTCTGACGCCCCACTCAGTCAGCAGCGAGAACCGTGGTTCGACCTTGGCAGAGCCACCAAGCCAGACCGTTCCCCTGGAGACATCGATATCAAGGCCAAGAACCCGGGGGATCTCATGTGTCGTCGCAGTCGCCTCGGCCAGCGCCCAAGCCGCCGGCCGGAAGGTCTCGCCGATAGTCGCGACCGAGGAGGCACGGCCAGCGGTGACTTCCTGGTCGGTTAGCGGTCTGGCAGTCTTATTGCGGTTCCGTCGAGGAAGCAACAAGTCAACCGTCGGATCGTGGGCAACTACGCCCCGTTCGCGCAGCAAGCGAAACGCGAGCCGAGCTGCTGCCCTTCGACTGTGCCTGGTGGCCAACGAGGGAGGTCTGCCATCGGGGAGGGGAGCATCGACCCAGAGACGAATGTGTGATTCCGTTACCTCTGTGAGGTCAAAGACGCGCCCTGCTCTCTCGAGGTGACTCCCCAGCTTCGGGAAGAGTCGGGCCAGGGCGGCGGAGGACTGCGACGGATTGACGTCAGGGAGGGCGATCACAATCTCAGCGAGGACGGCGCTCGGACTTCGAAGATGCTCCCGCTGCTTGTCGTTGAGGCTTGTAATATCCTCAGTCATGTCGGGACCTCGGTGTAGGTGCCGGCCAGGCCCCGGAGTGTTAGCGCACTGCCGGGGCCACTGTTACAAGCGTAGACTACATTGCCTTCAGAACCTTGTCAACACTTGTAACCTGTAGCGATGGGCAAGCGAGTAGACCTCGATGATCTGATCGACGCCGCGGCAGTGGCCGAGTTGTTGGGTCTGGCTCATCGCAACTCGGTATCGGCCTACCAGAAGCGCTACCCGTCGATGCCCAGGCCGGTGGTCGACATGGGTCAAGGTCGGTGCAGGATGTGGCTGCGTTCGGAGATTCGCTCGTGGGCAAAGAAGACAGACCGTACGGCGAAGTCGCGGGGGACTTGACGGGGGTGGATCGGATGTGCGCAATGGATGACACCTCCCAGTCTTCATCGTCATGCGGGACGATCAGGCTGGTGCCGATCTGTGCCACTGCTGTACGCGCGGCGGATTGAGTTATCCCGTGGAACCACGTCACCGACAACGTGTTCGGCCGGATCCGGGTGTCGCCGTACGCGTTTAGTGGCCCGCATCACCCACGACACGCCTGATGTCCACCCGACCGTCGTGGTGTCGACGAGGGACCGGAACATCCTGGCGATCGAGTCGCAGGTGAGGGGAGCCCTCGGCAACGGGGTCGACAGCTTCCTCGTGGTGATCGGCGACACGATGCCCCAGATCGACCACATGGCACACCACATGAGATCGTGGAGCACCTGACCCATCTGCAGGGGACGGTGCCCGACTTCGAGGTGGGCATGCCGACCCGGTTCAAGGAGTGGTAGTTCAGGCGGCGGATCGAGTTGGGCACCCAGTTCTTGTCGCCGGTCCGGTGATCGACCCGGCGTCGGTGGAACCCAACATGAGCCGGCTCAATCTCCGGGACGAGGATCCACCTGGGTTTCTGATGGCGATCCCGCCGTTCAGCAGCGAGTGGATCGATCGCATGGTGTCGATCGGGCGGTCCCTTGCTCGGATGAGCTCAAGTTCCGGATTGCTGAGTCGGCCCCCGATGTCCGCCGTAAGGCCGCCTGGGAGTACGTCATCGAGACCGAGCGCCGGGCAAGGGACGCCGGGTGCGCCGGGGTGATCCTGATGGGCTTGCGGTTCGACTCTGTGGTCGAAGAAGCTCCACAGTTCCTGCTGGAGCATGACTGAGATCACGTCAAGTCTGGCCCCTTGAATTCTGAGATCACGCGGTGCGCTGGGAACGGTCTGGCGGTGGGTGGTGCCGAACTGACCGTCAGGGTCCCTCGATACTCGGTGATGGCGTCCTCAAGCATGAGGAGGGGCTGCAATGAGTCTGGATGCTATGTCTGTCCGTCTTCACCTGCGGAGAGTGCGTGTGGGCGCGGTCCGGGTGGGACGTGTTAGACGGTTGACGGTCCCTCATTAAGGTCATGAGATGCACGCGCAGATGCTGCAATTGCAGGACGCCTGAGTACGCGTACGGCATATGGTTGGCTGACCATTCTTGTATCCATCGTGGCAACGCCATTTCTGATTCTGACACCCATTCCAGCAACAGGGCGCGTATGTCCAGTACCAACCATCGTAGTTGCCGGGGTCGCATTCATCGGGTCGCAGTTGGTAGATTCCGGTATGCTTGTGCCAGCCCGAGTCACAGCAGTCTGAGCACGGGCTTCGATTGCACCCATTGCAGTCATCATTGTCCACCCACGACCCTAGGCCTGAACAGCTTGAAGCCATGTCGTCATCCGCGTGGTCGGCTAAAGCTCGCCGGGCAGGAGGAAGGAAGCCTAGGACGTTGAGGCCGACTAGCATTCCGACACCTACGAGATGTCGAAGGAAGGCACGCCGATCCACTGCCGACACGCGCGACTGGGGGCGACGCTCCGCGCCGATTGGTTGGGGACCGTGAAATGGAACAACGGTAGCTAGATCAAGCGTCACGAGGTTTCTCCCTGATACTTAGTAGCCCTGCTCAGGTCGTTATAGGTATCGGCCAGCATGTCCTTGTTTCCTACCGGACTGGCCTTCAGCACGCGATTGTTGGCGCTGATGGTTACGACGAACGGTGTTATCGCGATTCCGAGCTTGTCGAATAGCTCAGCTTGATTGGTCAAAACGCGCGCCTCTCCGTTTTGTCCTTGTAGCGATCCTTCGTCCCTGTAGAAGATCGTAGTTCGGACGTGTTGAGCATTTGTTGCTGCTAACGAGACAATGTGAGGGGCCAGGTTCACGCATGCGAGGCATGTCTTGCTCATGAACAAGGCCACGTGGGGCTTTCCGTTCGACAGAGCGAGTACATCCTCTGTAACGAACTCACCTTCACGTAGTCCAGGTCCAGTGCTGACCACTCGATCGCCTAACCGATGCTCAAGCAGGTGAACCCGACCAAGTAGGGCAGATAAGCTGAGCGCAAGAACGACGATACCTATCCAGGCCAATGTCAAGAGACCCATCTCAAGGCTCATGGCAACTCGTTTGTCCCGTCAGGAAACATTCCGTCGTCCTTGCGGGGCGGAGTCAGCTAGTGGATCCCATGCCACCTTCAAATCCTCGAGTAATGCGGCGAACTGGTTGGCGCGGTCAAGCCATCCGGGGGGAGGCACACAGTAGGTGACGCTCGACTCGCCCACGAGTATGAAATAGGAGAGATTCGGGTCGCGATCGCCCCAACGAGTGCCAATTTCATTAGCGGGCCGGATCTGGTTGTGGTCTTGTCCCGTCGGTTGAAACGTGCTTTTGAAGAGTTCGCCGCCTCGCACAGCCGTACCAGTAAATGGCGGCAACAGTTTCCGGGATTCAGGCGTCAGGGGCCGCGAATCAACGACCCCGATCTCAGGGGACCACTTGATAGCTCCTGGACGCTTGGTCCACGCGAGGGGCCTTCCGTCTGGATCCTCCACTACCAGGCCATCCTCGCGATCGTGGATTCCGAGAAGCTGTGCTATGTCAAGAAGTCTCGCCCCAAGGTCATGGCCTTGGAGGTCGAAGTGGAGAGATCCGAACGCGCCTTGCCAAACAGCCATCCAACGCCTTGTCTGGTGGCGCCTGCCGTCGGACCCAAGGGACCAGTACTCGGCGCCGTCTCCGTCGTCGGCGATACTGCCCGACCCGATGGACAGTGCTCCGCCGGCATAGCCGAAGTGCTGTTCGAAGTCATCGATGCCGAGATCCGGGTCCATCGCAATTGCGTTGGCATGGCTCGGATCTCCAGCGCACAGGACTTGATGATGACGACCGAGGCGAACGAGGCCCTCGGTGATCGCCGAGTCCGGAAGATTGCCACTCGGGGATTCGAAGAGGACTATCGAGCCGTCCAAAACGAGGTGTCGGTCCCAACTGCCCATCTGCCACGTCTCCTCAAAGATACGCGAAGTGGCAGACTAGATCGTACCGCCGAGAGCGGGCCTCAAGCAACCAAAAGCTTCACGGGGACCGGAGGGGAGTGCAACGCTGGGAGGTCTCGGAGCGTCTTACTATCGGTGAGGATGTGACGGACCGAGCCATCTACGAAACTGTTCGAGGTCCATTGATGAGGTTTGCGTCATCCCTTGTAGGTCGAGATCAGGCGGGTGACCTCGTGTCAGAGGTCATTCTCGAAACACTGAAGAATCGCACCCTCTCCTCCCTCGACAATCCACAGGCCTACTTAATGAGAGCAATTCTCAATCGAGCACGGTCAGCGCGGCGACGTTTCAACCGAGAACAGGCCCATTCGATGCGTGAGGCTCCGGCGGTGGGCCACGACCCTACCGCTGGCCTGGCCACGCAGACCGACGTCAAGAAGGCGGTCGCCGCCCTTCCAGTGCAGCAGCGTGCAGCTATCTACCTTGTTTATTGGGTTGGTTACGAACCGTCAGAAGCGGCAGAGCTGCTTGGTGTACAGCCCGCCACTCTGAGGCGATACCTGTACCTAGCTCGACTGAAGCTTAGGAGGTTTCTAGATGAGTGAAGACAAGTACCGCGAGCTCCTCTATGTCGGATTGGAGGCTTTTGTTCACGACGTTCCCGGAGGACCAGATTGGGAAGACCTTGAGTCTCATTCGATGACTTCATCGACGCCTCCGCATCGTCCACCATTAGGAAGGACTCTTGCCATCACGACAGCTGCCCTGGTGCTGGCTCTCTTTGGTGGCATAGCCCTGTTCCTAGACGACCTTGCCTCACCTTCACCGAATACGCGAGTCACGACCCCACCGGATTCCAAGCCGACCACTTCGATGCAGGCCATAGACTCGTTCGGGCAGTGGAGACGTGTCCTCGGTTCCGAGCTCGCACTTGGTGGATCAGGCGACCAGGTGCCGACTGGAATCGCCGCCAGTCCGTCTGGGTTTGTCGCGGTTGGCGAGAGTGGGAAGTCGGAAGGCAACGACGATGACGAGGCTGTCGTTTGGACCTCGGCTACCGGTGACGTATGGGATCGCGTCGCCATGGCTGAAGCATTTGTGGATTCCGCAATGACGGACGTGATTTGGTTTCCCGATGAGCAGGCCTTTGTGGCTGTTGGACACCACTCATCAGAGGGTGCGGTTTGGTTGTCGACTGACGGCCAAGCCTGGGATCGCGTTGCGCTCATTCAGCCTCAAAGTGAAGTCGGAGGCATTGAGGTTGATGCAGTGGCGTTGGGGGGGCCCGGCCTGGTGGCGGTCGGTCGGGAGTGGCTCTCAGAGGGCACGTCGATTTCAGCGGTCTGGCTTTCTGAAGACGGGCGTCGATGGGTACGGACGGGGCGCATGACCGACTCTGGGGAACAGTCGGCGCTGTGGGACATTGTCGAATACGGAAGCAGCTTGTTCTCAATCGGCTACGTCGACGAAACGGTGCCGGCCGTATGGATGTCGCCGGACGGAAGCGACTGGACGCTCGCCGCCTCGACGTCGCAGTTTGCTGGCGTCGAGGTCCTTACTTCTATTGCCGCTAATCAAGACTTGCTTGTCGTGACTACCTCATCAGATGCAGATGAGGGCGCTGCCATTGTCTGGTTATCCGAAGATGGCCTACGTTGGCAAGAGGCACGGCCGGAGGAGCGAAGCGTTCAGGCACCCTCCTTACAATCCGTCTCGGTGGCGCCGTTTGGCTGGGTCGCCGTGGGTTGGGATGCGGCGACATATCAACAGACCGCCGGTGTGATTTGGTCCTCCCTTGATGGTTTCACCTGGCATCGATATGAATCTGATTCGGAATCTCTGGGCTCTGAATCGGCTGGAATTGCCATGACGAGCGTCGCCTTTTACGGCGACGTTGGTGTGGCAAGTGGAATCACAGGCGGCAACTGCATTGAGAGGTTTGCGGGGTGCGATCTTGACGCAGTCATGTGGATATGGAGTCCGGGGAGCGGATAGACTCCAAACTCAACAGCCCATGATGTCTGACGGTCAGTTGGCTGAGCGATGAGCTGGGTCGCGGCCTCGGGTCAGCGCAGTCTGTCTTGCGGATATTCGGGTGGCAGTGCGCGATTCCCTAACCAGCCGCGCTACGATTGCGCCATTCGGGAGTAGACAACCATTCGTGGTCCCAAGACGGCAGAGGCTGGTGTTGCGCTGTTGTTCTTGTTCGGTGTTTTGGTCGTTGGACTTGCTGCGTACCTGCAGTCACCTGACCTTGCTCTGATTGCTCTTGCGTGGATGGCGGGTTCGACGACGTCTGGCTCTGTCTGAAGTCTCAACAGCTGTGGGGTGGTCACCCCCGTTCGTACGTTCCCGGGCCGTATCCCTTTGTCCACCAAGGCTTATGTCCTGGGCGCCGCCCTGGGAGGATTCTCGGCTGGCCTGGTCGTGGCTGTAGCCGCTGTCTTGCTCGGATGGTTGCCGGACTCAATCGCGTTGTTGCTCGCCGTGTCCGGTTCTCTGTACGGTGCGGCTGCCGACCTGACCGGTCATCGGATCTGGTTCCCCGGCGCGAGAAGGCAAGTGCCCCAATCGGTTCCGCATCGAGGCGTGCCGGGGTTCATTCAGTTCGGGTTTGAAATGGGTACGGGCATGCGAACCTATATGCCCGTCGCTCTCCCGGTCGTGGTGGCATTCGCTATGGCAGTCCTCGGGTTCCCGCGGGCTGGCCTGCTCGGCGGCTTAGCTTTCGGAGTGGCGCGGGGCACGTTGCATCTCCTCAAGTGGTGCAGTGGCAACGCTGAATGGCAAGGCTCGCTGGACAGGCTGTCTATGACTACCCACCTGCGAACCGCCTCTCTGATCGGCATCTTCATGATCATCGTCGCCGTTGCTCTGCGATAGTGGCCTCCGGGAAACGGGTTCATGAGATGGAGGTCGTAAGATCGCGGGCGGAGGCATCTGAGCGCCTGGTGGGCTCCGCGGTCTTCAAAACCGTTGAGGGGTCGTTGTGGCTCCTGGCGGGTTCGATTCCCGTCCGCCTCCGCTGCGCGT
>CAZGWX010000065.1:0-3858 GCA_964529515.1 uncultured Acidimicrobiaceae bacterium | reverse complement strand
CCATGGCCAGCGCGGCGTGGCACATGGGAGGCGAGGAGATCGCGCCCCCCGAGCCAAGCCAGCCGATCGACCCGGAATGGCGTGTCTACGCCCGCGGCGCCTCGGACGACAAGGCACCTTTCGCAGCCATGGCTGCAGCATTGGACGCCTTGGCGGCTGCCGGCATCGAACGCACGGTCGATCTCGTTTTCCTGTTCGAGGGCGAGGAGGAGTCAGGCAGCCCCAACCTCGCTCGCTACATGGAGGAGTTCGGCGACCGTCTCCGAGCGGACGCTTGGCTGCTCTGCGACGGGCCTGTGCACCAGACGCGAAAACCACAGGTCGTGTTCGGAGTCCGGGGCTTCACCGAGTTCCAGCTCACGGTCTACGGCCCCGAGCGGGAGCTCCACTCGGGCCATTACGGGAACTGGGTGCCCAACCCCGCTTTGGAGCTCGCCCGGCTCCTCGCCAGCTGCAAGGACGAGAAAGGGTGGGTCACGATCGAAGGTTTCTACGACGATACGGAGCCGCTCACCGACGCCGACAGAGAGGCGATCGCCGCGCTGCCTCCGGTGGAGGGTCAACTGCCGGACGAGCTCGGCTTCGGGGGCGCCGAAGTCGGCGACGCCCTGTATCCCGAGCGACTGATGATCCCCAGCTTCAACGTCCGAGGCCTCAAGTCGGCATCGGTCGGCGACTCGGCGAGAAACGTGATTCCGACGGATGCGACGGCCTCCGTCGACATCCGGCTGGCTTCAGGTGACGACCCCGAGTTGATGCTCGACCGCGTCGAGGCACACTTCCGAGTCCAGGGATACGAGGTCATCGACCGCGAGCCGACTGCCGAGGAGCGCCGGTCGCACCGCCGCCTGGCGAAGATGGTGAAGACACCCGGATATCGGGCAGTCCGGGTGCCGATGGACTCCTCCCTCGCCACAACGCTGTTGGCCGCGTGTAGGACAGCAGGCGGAGAGGTGGTCGCATTGCCCACCCTCGGCGGGTCTGTGCCCTTGTACCTGTTCGAAGACTTGCTCGGGGCTCCGGTCGTAGTGTTGCCAATCGCCAACCACGACAACAACCAGCACGGCACCGACGAGAACATCAGAGTCGCCAACATCTGGTACGGGGTCGACCTGTGGGCAACATTGCTGACGACCGACTTCGGTGCCGTCCGCCCCGAATGAGGGCCGTCAGTGGGTTGGCACCCGAACCGACGGGAGGCTGATGATCACCACCGGGATGCGCGCTTTCTCCAACATGTACGAAACCCGGTGACCGAAGAAGGGGCGGTCACCGAACGACCTCGGGTTCGTACCCAAGACCAGCAGGTCGTGGCCCCCCGAATTGGCAACTCGGATGATCTCTTTCTCCGCCTGCTCCGCGACGCTCACCCCGGTCTCCACCTGCACCCCGAGGCGCTCGCCGAAGGCGGCAGCGGTCCCGACCAGCTCCCGGCCCGCGGCAAGGCTGGGATCGGGTGTGTGGCCCGAGATCAACTCCCCCTCGGTCGGCCGGTTCACCACATGCAGGGCCATGACCTCCGACCCCGCGCTCTTGGCCAATGAGTAGGCGAACTCTTCGGCAGCCCGAGTCGATCGCGTCGCGGTCACTGGCACCACGATGCTGGATGGATGGGGCCGCTGGGGGGAATCGTTCGGCAACCGGACCACAATCGTCGGAATTGCGACCAGGGCGAGGATCCGGTCGACCACCGTGTTGAAGGTGCCCTCGCCGGCCTCGGTGGCACCAAGGACGATGAGGTCGTACCCGGTCCGGGCCTCCGCAGCAATGGCGCCCGCCGCGTCACGCGCCAATCGCCGAATCAGCCGCGGTTCATCCAGTTCGGTGATGACATCGCTCGGATCTCCAACTTCGCCGAGGGGTCGCCGGAGAAGACGACCCCACCAGGACCGGGGGGCAAAGTCGACCACCATCACCGTCTTCTCCGCCTCGGGGAAGACGGCCGCCACCAAGCGAGCGGCATACGCCGAGTTGGCCCCACCGCGGGTCGGGATCAGAATCCGCTTTCGCCCGAGCAACTCACTCGAGGCCCGCAACTCATCGCGCTCGAGGCGCTCCGCCTCGTCCCGCGGGATCTCCCAGCGACGAACGACGGCTTTGAGCATCTGCGGGGCGATGAGAGAGGTGACGAGGGCCGCGATGATCATGACGGTGTAACCGGTCTCGGACACCACACCGAGGTTGAGCCCGACGATGGCGACCACGATCCCTACAGCCCCGAGGGCCGACAACCCGGACCCGAGAGCGAGGGCCTCTCGCCCCCTGATCCCGCCGAACCAGCCGCCGACACCCGCACCCACCATCTTGAGGACAACGGACACGGCAATCAGACCGCCGGCCCAAGCGAGCGTTGTCGGGCTGTCGAGGAGCCAGATGTCAACCCGGAGCCCAGAGAAGGCGAAGAAGACCGGGGCAAAGAATGCTGACGTAACGGTCTCCAGGACCGTCCGAACCTGAGGGAGTTGGTGACGCGTACCGGCTGCGACCACACCGACCACGAAAGCCCCGATGATGGCTTCGAGATGGAGGGCTTGCGTGATCGCCCCGCCCACCAATGCGGCTACCAAGGTGATCGAGACCGCGGCCGTCGTTGCCCCAGGTCCGGAGACCATGACCGTACGGAACAGGCGGTCGAGCAGCCATCGACCGGCAGTGGCGGCGACCAGGACGAAAACTACGAGCCCGAGAAACGAGAAGGCCACGCGGGACAGTTGGAGGCCATCCTGAGCTATTCCCGACAGCGCAGCCAGGAGCAACCATCCGACGGAGTCCATTGTCATCCCCGCCGCCAGAGTCACCTGGGCGAAGTTTCTCCTGATGAGATTGAGATCGAGCAATATCTTGGCCACCACCGGGAGCGCGGCCACCGATAGGGCCAATGCGAAGAATCCGGCGAATATCGCCCGCTCTACGCCGTCTCCGACGAACGACTCGGGTACCAGAAAGGAAAGCGGGACCAGGGCGGCGAGCGGGATGAGAAGGGCGCCACCGGCCGTGAACAACGCCGCGCTCTTGTACCGGGCGATGATCCCAAGGTTCGTCTCGAAGCCGATGACCACCAGGAGCATGATCACGCCAAGCCACGCCAGCCCGAAGATGACCGCGCTCACATCGGGGTCGGCGAAGACCCTGTCGAACGTGTCGGGGGCAAGCCTTCCAAAAACACTCGGACCGAGGGCGATGCCGGCCAAGAGCTCGCCGACGACGGCCGGCTGGCCCACCTTCTTGAACACCCAGCCGAATAGCCGGGCAACACCGACCAAAAGCAGGAGCTGGACCAGCAGCATGAGGATCTGGCCCTCTGACAGAGGGGAGGTGATCGTCTGTCCCAGGACTGTGGTCGCCATCGTCAACTGGTGAACTCCAGCGATGGGCGCATCGAATCGGGACCTCCCTCTTGGCCTACGGGGTTAGCTGACGGGCTCGAGCTGGAAGGTGCTCTACCGGGCCATCCCGGATTCGCCCCGATCTACGGTTCCCCCGCCCCCGGCGACGCGCCCGGGTTCGGCGTGAAGGATCAACTTAGTGAGAGTTCGCCGCGACGACGACTCCCGGGTCAGTCTCCGGACTTCGGACCGCCAGGCTTGCCGGCCCAGGGCGGCTTGCCCTTGCCGGCGTGGTCGGGCTTGCCCTTGCCCGCGTGATCCGGCCGGCCGTTGCCGCCGTCGTCGGACTTCTGAGCGCATTGAGTCACAATGCTCTCCAGGTCGACGGTTCCACTCTCCGGAGCCGTGAGGACCTCATCGCCGACCTCGGGCACCCGCACTTGCTGGTCGCCCTTCCCCAGCCCGGACTGGGCGAGGTGTCGGACCAGGCATCCGCGGGCCTTGCCGTCGTACATGGAGTTGAAGAGCTTCA
>CAZGWX010000064.1:0-3202 GCA_964529515.1 uncultured Acidimicrobiaceae bacterium | reverse complement strand
GGGTTGGGCGGTGAAGTTCTGACATGGTGACGTACCGAAGCAGATAGTCACCGAGCCACCCTGCGCCTGGAACGAGGCCAGTCCCTGGCTGGGGGCAATGCCGACGAGGACCGGGTTGGCCGCCTGGACGATCGTGCCGTCCATGAGGTTGGTCTTACTGAAGTTGGCCCCGGTGTAGAAGTGGGACAGAATTTCCTTGTAGCCCTCGCTCTGGTCGGCCATCGACTTGGCGCCCCACTGGGACATGCCGATCCCATGTCCCCATCCGCCGCCATGCACCGTGACACCGCCTGTGGACATCATTTGGAACCCCTGTCCTTCAGCCTGTTCGGCGGCTGTGACCCTCTCAGGAAGGGGGGCGGTGGGATCGCCGAATGCTCCCTCCGGACTTGCTGCGAGCCCGGGCAGGCTCATCCCGACCACGAGGGCTAGGACGATTAACGAGAGGACTGGTTGGGGCCTGTGTTCCGTCATGGGGTACGCCTCTGCTTCGGCGCGTCCAGGGGGTGCCTTGAGCAACGTCTAGACGACCTCGATTGTGACGCCCGCCTTACCCTAGACCTCGGTCGTCCAACCCCGCCATATGATGGCCCGTCGTGGCGGCCGACCTACAGCACATCGCCGACCCGCTTCTGATCACACTCGGATGGGCGGGCGGTCTCTCCTTGGCTGTCGGTGTCGTTTCGCTCCGACAGATTGTCGGCCCGGGTTTCACTTGGATCGCGGCTGGGTTCGCAGGGCTCGTGGGTCTGGGCACCTGGGCCATCGAGGGGGCCGTCTGGTCGAGGTGGGCGCTGCTCGTGCTCGTGGTGGGTCTCGTCTGGGCTCGCAATCGGCCCCTCGCCGGTCTCCTCCTCGTCGTGGCCGGTGGGGGCTTCGTGGCCGACGCCGCCATCCTCGGCTCCTTCTGGCCTGCACTCAGCCTCGCTGCGGCCCTCGGTGGGGTCACCGGTGAGATGGCGCTGGCGCATTGGTATCTGGTCGACCCCCGTCTTCCCCGGTCCATCCTTCGCGGGCTGGCACTCGCCGGCATCGCTGGCCTCCTCGCCGACGGAGTGGTCCTCGCGCTGATCGGCGACATGACACGCTCCGGGCCGACGATTGCCTTCATCGCCCTCCTCGTGACGTCGGTCGGGTTGATGATCGGTGTGATCGGCGCCCTGAAGTGGCCCGCCTACAGCGGTGTCATGGCCGCCACCGGACTGTCCTATCTTGCGGTTCTCACCAGCCTGGGAGCCGTGTTCCTGGGTCGCGCCATCATCGGAGGGACCGGCCCGTTCGCCAGTTGAAGGAGACGACATGGAAATAAGAACCGCCGCACCGGACATCGATCTTGCCGACGCCACGCTGGTGATCGGCGTCCTGGAGGGACTCCAACCGGTGCCGGGTTCCGAGGCCGACTTCGAGTCCGTGGACCAGGAGTCTCTCGAGGCGGCCGGGTTCGAGGGCAAGGGGAACCAGAGCCTCACCCTTCCTCACCCCGCGGCCCGCAGCCTCCTGCTGGTCGGACTGGGGGAAGAAGCCGACTTCGAGAGCTTGCGGGCTGCGTCGGGTAACGCCGTCAGGGCGGCCAAGTCCGAGCGTTTGGTGACGCGTTTGGCCGAGGCGGGTATCGACGGCGCGACCCGGGCGGTTACCGAGGGCAGCCTTCTCGGCGGGTACGAGTTCAGGCCCTACAAGACGAACGGGCCCAAGATCAAGGTGGCCACGGTTGAGGCGATCGGCGCCGAGAGCGTCGAGATGGAGGAGGCCTCGATCGTGGCGAACGCGGTGATCCAGGCTCGTGACTGGGTGAACACGCCGGCCATGGATCTGGCGCCCTCCGAACTGGCTGATCAGATGGCCGCGAGGCTCTCCGCCGCCGGTTTCAGCGTGGAGGTGTGGGATGAGGACCGCATCTCCGAGGAGAAGCTCGGGGCCCTCATGGGGGTGGCCGCCGGCTCCGACCGGCCGGCTCGGCTGGTTCTGGGTACCTACCGCCCCGAAGGGGCAACACGCCATCTGGCCTTGGTGGGCAAGGGCATCACGTTTGACAGTGGAGGGCTTTCCATCAAGTCGGCCTCATTCATGGAGGAGATGAAGGTCGACATGGGCGGCGCGGCGGCGGTCGCCGCGGCGGCCGGCGCCATCGCTGATCTCGACGTTCCCGTGTCCGTGACTGTCGTGGCTCCGATCACCGACAACGCAGTCGGGGGAAACGCGACCCGGCCCGGTGATGTACTCCGCCCGGTCCAGGGCCCGACCATCGAAGTCCTCAACACCGACGCCGAGGGTCGACTCATTCTGTCGGACGGGATGGGCGTCGCCCTCCGACACGAGCCCGACGTGATGATCGACGTCGCCACTCTCACCGGAGCGATGCGCACCGCGTTGGGCGACAAAGTTACGGGCTTTTTTGCCACTGACGCCGATGTGTCGTCCCTGGTGCGCGACGCGGCGTCGCGGGCCGGGGAGATGTTCTGGGAGATGCCCCTCGTCGACGACTACCGGAAGTCGATCGACTCCAACATTGCTGACATCAAGAACGTGTCGGGGAGCAGATACGGCGGGGCCATCACGGCGGCGCTCTTCCTGCGCGAATACGCCGGTGGCAGACCCTGGGCGCACCTCGACATCGCCGGCCCGGCCATCTCGCGGGAGAACTCCGGCGATCAGGTCAAGGGCGCCTCCGGCACTCCGGTTCGCACGCTGGTCGAGGTGGCGCGCCAGATGGCCCGGTCCTGAGGGACTCGGAGAGAGAAGCGGTGAGCACGACACGCTGGTCGCCTCCCCGGCTCCGCGTGCCGGACGCCGACGTTCACCGCTCCGCGTCGTGGCTCGAACTGTTCTACGACCTCGCCTATGTCGTTGCCGTGGCGGTCCTGGCCGAACGGCTCCTCGACGATCCCTCGGTCACGGGAACCCTTTCCTTCCTCGCCTACTTCGCCCTGGTGTGGTGGCTCTGGGTCAGCCACACTTATTACGCCGACCGCTACGACACCGACGACGTGGTGTATCGAGTTCTGGCTGCAGGTCAGATGCTCGCAGTCGTGATCGTGGCCACCTCGCTCATCCCGGGTGATCCGAGCTCGACCCGGGCATTCGCCCTGGGGTATGGCGTCGCCCGGGTGCTGCTCTGGCTCATGTATCTGCGGGCATGGCGCCACGTCGCCGACACCAGGGCTCTCGTTTCTGGATATCTCGTCGGCTTCGGAGCGGCGGC
>CAZGWX010000063.1:0-4447 GCA_964529515.1 uncultured Acidimicrobiaceae bacterium | reverse complement strand
TCAGCGGACGGCGCGGGCTCGGGCTCGGGAACCGGCTCCGAGTCGTATTCAGCCTCCTTGGGCTCTTCCGGCTCCACGTCCTGGGTGGTGGTGTCGGCTGTGACTTCCACCTCGCCTTCGGGCTCGTCCGCGGGTGGCACTTCGGTGGCCGCCGCCTCGGGCTCGGACTCGCTGGCCGCCTCCGCAGCGGTTTCGGGCTCGGCCGCCTGCGGGACGACTACCGGCGGGCCCTCGCCTTTCATTTCGGCGAGGACGTCTTCGACAGGGACGCCAAGGGCGCGAGCCCTGGCCTCCGCCGATCGCCTGAGAAGATCTTCTGGTATTTCGACCATGTCGTACTCCTACAGAGGTCCGGAGATGCCGCCGTCCTTGCGGACCCGCCAGAAGTGGACGGCCATGAAGATGACGATGATGAACGGGAAGCCCAGCACGTGGAGCACATAGAAGCGCAACAGGCTGGCGCCGCTCACCTCCACGCCTCCGAATAGGGCGAACTGCACCTGATCACCGATAACCGGCGATGCCGCGGCCATGTTGGATCCCACCGTGACTGCCCAGTAGGCCAGCTGGTCCCAGGGGAGCAGGTAGCCCGAGAAGGAGAGGAACAGGGTCAGGAACAGCAGGATGACCCCGACCACCCAGTTGAACTCACGGGGCGGCTTGTAGGCCCCGTGATAGAAGACGCGACTCATGTGCAGGAACACCGACAGCACCATGAGGTGGGCTCCCCAGCGGTGCATGTTCCGGACGAGAGTCCCGAACGCGACATCGGTCGACAGCCGCTGGATGTCCTGGTACGCCGCCTCCGTGGTCGGCGTGTAATAGAACATGAGGAAGATCCCGGTGATCGTGAGCAGGATGAACAGGAAGAAGCTCAGACCACCCAGACATAGGGTGTAGGAGAGCCGGACGCCGTGCCGCTTCACCTTCACCGGGTGGAGGTGGTAGAGCACGTTGTTCATCACCACGTACGAACGGTTCCTCGGGGTGTCCTGGTAGCCCTGCTTGAAGGGTGAGCCGGGCCGAAGAATCGCCTCGACCACCTGGGAGCCCCAGAGCTTCTCCCCTGTCTCTTTGACCCGGTCTTTGAGCCCGGTCCGTCCGTTGCCGTTCGCCACTGATCCTCCTACCAGCGCATACCGTACGAGTAACCGTTCTTGAAGTCACGCTGGCCCGTGTCGAAGTCCCACGGGCGCTGGTTGAGCCCGAGCTCGGCGGCCTGATCGGCCAGCGACCCCTCGAATTTGCCGAGGGAGATGACGCCGGTCGGGCAGCGGTCGATGCAGAGCTGGCAGCGCGTGCACTCGTCTTCGTCGACGATGAAGAACCCGAAGTTGGTCGGCTCGTCCGACGGGTGGTCGACGTTGACGGCCTCCTCGATCGCGTCCAGCGACAGGTAGTGGATGCACTTCCACGGGCAGATGTCGACACAGCCCTCGCAGAGGATGCACTCCGACTGGTCGATGTGCAGGAACTGCTTGGGCCGCAGCTTGTCGAAGAAGTAGTCGCCCTCCACGAGCGCCAGCTGATAGTCGTCCCGGAACGGGGGTGTCTCGTCGACTACGCCCTTGGGCATCAGTCCTCACCCCTGACGAGTGGCCGACCGTAGGGAGAGACGACCTCGGCTGCCTGCGCCGAGGCGGGGCGGCCTTCCTTCATCCTCTGGAACTGGAGCGCCAGGACGATGGCGAGGCCGAGGACACCGAGGCTGAAGCCCGCCTGGATGGAGTCGCGGATGGCAGCCCAGCTGATCTCGACGTCGTTGTTGAGCACGAGCCACGACGGGATCGTCAGCGCCACCCTCTGGGACGACCAGTCGAGTTCGGTCTGGGCGAAGGTCAGCCACTCCGATGGAACCATGCCGAGGTAGAAGACGAGGCCGACCCAGGTCAGCATGGCGGCGACGGTGGCGCGGGTCCAGGTCATCGGCTGGTTGAGGACCCAGAGAAATGCCCCACCGACCAGACAGAGCGTCACCGCTCCGAGAATGATCAGGTAGCCGAGCCCGAGCCAGAGGCCGCCGCGCGGGAACCAGTTGAGGAAGTCGACGACAACCGGCACTTCCACACCGTTGACGACCTCCGTCTCCGGAATCGAAGACCAGTGGATCGTGATCACGCCGACGACCAAGCCGACGAGCCCTGCCATCAGCAGAGCTCCGCCGATCTGCCTCCGACGGCGATCACTCAGTTCTGCAAGCCGATACATGTTGTGAATCAGGGCTCCCGGCGACCCACTGTCGCGTAGGTGAGTTTGTACCACAATTCCCGGCTCCGCCCGATCCGGGCGCTGAATACGAACTCTGGCACACCGGGTATATGCTCCCGCCGTCTCGTCTCGCGTGAGGACCGACGTTTGACCAGCACTTTCAGTGGAGAGATCCGGGCCATCCTCGGGGGTGGAGCGGAAGAAGATCGGATAGCAGTGGGCCACTTCGTGGTTGGCGCCATGTTCCTGGTCATAGGCAGCCTCCTCCAGGTCCTCTCTTTCATCACCTTGCGGTTCCCCGAGCTGCCGATTTCCTTCGGGCGAATCGATCCCGTAGCCAATCTCGTGCTCGTCCTCGGGTTTTCTGTGATTTCACTCATCGGCGGCGCCTACTACGTGCTCCCCAGGCTCACCGGCGCGCGTCTCTGGAACCCCCGGCTGGCCGGGCTCGGGCTGCTCGCCGTCTCGGGCTTGATCCTGCTCGGAGCTGCCGCCGTCCTCGCCGGGCTCGGCAGCGGGCGGTACCCGTTCGGCCTCCCCTGGTGGATCGACGTGCCGATGGTGTTCGCCCTCGCTGTCCCTTTCATGATCACCACCCGCACGATCGCGGACCGTGAGGAGAAGCACTCGTTCGTCAGCCTCTGGTCCGTGATCGGGGCCGTCACGTGGCTGCCGCTTCTCTATGCGGCCTATGCCGCGGGGCATGCGCCGTTTCTCTCGTCGATGGCGCGGGCCTATCTCGACTCCGCGCTGTTGGCCGGGCTCGTGACGATGGTCGTCCTAGTGGCCGGCAGCGGAATCTTCTACTACACGCTGGTCCGCGAGCTGGATGTGGCCCTGGCCAGCCGCCCCCTCGCCAACGTCGGATTCTGGTCGCTGGCGTTCGCCTCGATCTGGTGGGGCGTCGCTCAGCTCACGTTCGGCCCCGGCCCCGACTGGTTGGCCGGGGTGGCCGCCGCCCTCGGCCTGGCGTTCCCCATCGGCGCTCTCGCCACCGCTGCCAACGCCACGATGACCCTGGACGGTTCATGGAATCGCCTCCGTGACCACCCTGCCGTGACTGCCGGGCTCTTCGGCCTCTTCCTCGCTATCGGAGTGGCCACCATGGCCGCACTTGCCGGATTCCGCTCTATAGCCGCCGCCACGTCGCTCACCGGTTTCTGGAAGGGCATCGAGGTCGCCGCGGTCTCGGGCGTCAGCGCCCTGCTGGTTGCCGGCGTGTCGTTTGCCGCGCTCCCCCGTCTCGCCGGCCGTGGCATCCACGACCACTCCAAGCCCCGCTCGTTCGTCCGCCTCACACTCGCCGGCTCGATCGGCGTGCTGGTGACCATGGGCGCCGCGGGCATCGTCAGCGGCTACTCCTGGATCGCGGGGGCGAACAGCGGCGCGTTCGTCAACGTCGGCGAAGGCTGGGGCGCGGGATACGGCGCCACCGTCGACACTCTCGTCCTCCTCGCTCTCGTCTCGGCCGTGATCACACTCGGCGGTCATGCGGCCTACGCCTCGACGATCCTCGGAACCATCGTCAAGGGACCGGTCCGCAGCCAGGAACTCCTCGTCAGCGTGGACGGAGAGTCGTGAGCGACCTTCTCGATGCCGCTTCCGCGGCGATGGGTATCCCCGGTCCACTGGTCAGCAGGGCCGCTGCGGCCCGCGCCGCGGAGAGCGGTGTCACCGCCGACGAGATCCTGACGGCGTGGGCCGGAGGGGCACCCGCCCCGGCACCGGCGGCCGCCCCCGCTCCGGCTACGGAGCCCGAGAGCACTCCCGAGCCCGAGGCCGCCCCGACCGCCGAAGAGGCTACGGCACCCGCAGCGTTCGAGCCGCCGGTGGCACCCGGCACCCCGGAGGCTCCGGCCGCACCCCGAGCCCCGGCACGCCCACCGGTTCTGGTCGGCGCCGCGGACAACCCGATGAAGGTCTTCGCCGGCGCGGTGGGCCTGTTCCTCATCGTCCTGCTGGTGGGCCTCGTCGGCCCAGCCACGCCCATCGACATCCCTGGGGAGCGGACGAGCAACATCGACTTCTCTCCGCTGGCCACCGAAGGCCGCGGTCTCTACGCGAGCCAGGGCTGCGCTTCGTGCCACACCCAGATGATCCGCCCCGTGATCGCCGACGTCGGCCTGGGAGCGGCCACCCTCAACGACACCAGCCAGATCCTGGGACTCAGACGCTACGGCCCTGACCTCGCCGATGTCGGCTCCCGCCTCGACGCCGCACAGTTCTCGGCAATCGCCAC
>CAZGWX010000062.1:0-6005 GCA_964529515.1 uncultured Acidimicrobiaceae bacterium | reverse complement strand
GACCGGCAGGTGGACAGCGACAAGGAGTGCGGTGTCGCCTCCCGGAGCGAATGGATAGGCGTTGGCGACGGCGGCCAGGGCGACCACAGCGCCACCAGTGACGGCCCAGCCGCCGTTCCCACGCCGCGTGAGGAAGTAGGCCGCGGCGAACGGGATGACGAAGAGGGCCGCGTTGCGGAATAGCCAGTCCGGCTGGGAGCCGGGGAACCCCGAAACGAGGCGGGCGACCTGAATTGTCACCGCAGCCGCGAGGGCGAACAGAACCGCATCGAGCCAGTTGGTGTTACCAGGGGTCAGTTCGTCGGAGCCGGTGAGTGAGAGCTGGCGCCACAGCCGACCACCCTGCTCCTGGGCGAACTCGCGGGAAAGGTCATCGACTTTCCCGACCCGCTTCATGGCGACCAGGAATGCTTCCTCCTCGTCGAGCCCCGCCTCCTGGAGGTCGGTGATCTGGTCACGCAGGTGCGCCTCCAGTTCGTCGATGTCGCGGCCGTCAAGGGCTGGCCCCTGGGCGATCAACTCCCGCCAGCGCGAGATCTCGGCTTCAACGTGATTCATCAGCTGACTCCAAACTGCAGGTCGGGGCCGCCCCAAGCGTCATCCAACGCACGGGCAACAGTGATCCATTGGCGTTTGTGTTCCTCGAGGGCTCGGCGTCCCTCGTCGGTCAACGAGTAGTAGCGGCGCTTGCGGCCTTCCGGTGGGGTTCGCCACTCGGTGGTGACGTAACCCTGGCGATGGAGACGGTGGAGGAGTGGGTACAACATTCCGTCGGTCCAGCTGAGCTCACCACCCGAGAGCTCTCGGACGCGTTTGAGAATGGCGTATCCGTAGCTCTCCCCGTCCGCCAGGATGGCGAGCACTAGAGGGGTCGACGATGCTGCGACCAGGTCTTTCTCAATCTGCATACCTTGTACCCTGATACATAGTACCGCAAGGTATACGAGATGTCGAGCGTCGCCTCTGCTTTCGCAGGGTGGGTGATCAGGATTCGGAGATGCCGGTGCCGGGCATTTGCTCGATCGGGTCGGCCGGGGTGATGCCGACGGGGAGGGTCCGCAGCAGGGCGATCTTGATCAGGTCGCCGACCAAGGCACCCCAGCGGATGTCAGGCATGGCGTCGAAGGCGCTCACAGTGGTCGTGGTCGTCGTGGTCGGTGGCAGCGTCGTTGTGGTGGCCTTTGGTGCCGCAGTCGGGGTTGGTCTCGGGGCGGCTGTGGTCGTGGGGGCGGGGGCAGTTGTGGTGGGGGTTGTGGTCGCGGGAGCAGCGCCCTTGTGGGCTGCGAACACCACGGTGACGAAGTACTGGCCGTTGGGTGCTTGGCCGCCGCCGACGCCGATGGAGGTGTAAGCGTTGTCCAAGATGTTGGCCTTGTGGCCGGCGGAGTTCATGAAGGCGTTGTGGAGGCTGTCGCAACCCCCGCCGACGCCGACGTTCTCGCCGAGCTTGGTCCAGCCCGTCGTCGCCGATCCCAGATTCCCGGAGTGGAAGATCTTGCCGGCATCGATCATGACGGCGGTGTGGTTGCGAGCGAAGGAGACCATTTCGGATCGGGTCTCGAGAGGGGCGAGACCGGCGCCGCTGCGAGCCGCGTTGTGCTTGTCGCGCAGGCATTGCTCGAATCCGGTGTCGGGGGTCATGGCAGCCGCGGAGCCCATGGGGAACAGGAAGCCGAGTGATCCGGCCAGGAGCGCAGCAATCAGAGATGTCGCCAGAGCGACGCGTGAGCGTTCGGTGTGTCCCATCCTCAATTCCTCCACGGCCGACTGGTAGCTAGCCGCATGAGCCAGATCGGCTGGTCCTCTGTGCCCCTTGAGCAAGTTCTTCAAACCCGCCGGAATCCGTGGTCTACGGTTGAGGGAGGGCCGAACCTTCAGAAGCTCGCTGTCCCAGCACGCGGACATGGCTCTAAATGCGTAGGCTCGAGGTGTCACCCGCCGTGGCATTCGGCAACGTCTTAATGACATGAAACACACCGCAGTTTGGCTGATCCTGGCGATTGCAGCGTGCGGCGCCGAACCCATGGCCCCCACCACCACTCAGATGGAGGGGACCACCACGACAGAAGCGGTTGTGACCACGGCGGCGCCCACCACAACCGCTCCGCGCCCCACCACTAGCACGGCCAGCCCTGTGACCACGACGGCCCCTCCGCCTGTGACCACAACCACTCTTCCGGGAACTCCTGTCGACCTCGGACCTGCCGCCGGCGACATCCTGACGGTGGTCGGAGTTCGGTATGACGACTCGCTCAACCTGCGTCCCGTCCCCGGCACGAGTCGTCCGCCGATCGCCGCCATTCCTCCCACCGCGGATCATCTTCGAGCCGAGGGGGAAACCAGGCGTGTCGGCAACGCATTCTGGACCGAGGTCACCTACCAAGGCCAGTCCGGGTGGGTTCACATGGGATATGTCGGGTATGCCGGCATTGTCGAGGACGGGACTGCCGAGGCCGTCGCCGTGCTGGGCGGATATCCGGTAGAGGCGACCCTCGCTGCCCTAGGGGCGAAGGTGGCGTCCGTGTATGAGTCAGACGAAGTCGAGTCGCGTGTGGTCCAGGTGACCCCCGGCTCGGCTGGTGACCTCCATGAGGTTGTTTTCGATGTCGTCGGCTTCGCCGACGACGCCGTGGGCGGGGCTCGTCTTCACATCTTCGCCGAGAAGACCTCGGCGGGCTTCCGTCTCGACACAGTCGAGGTCATGGCGATCTGCATCCGCGGCGTCGACACCGATCGCGTCTGCGTCTAGTCAGTGCTTGAAAGCGACGGGTTGCGTCTCCCGTACGGAAGGAGACAGTGCCCCGAACCAGACACCGGCCATGACCAGCAGGGCTCCTGTCACCCCGCGCCAGGTGATCGGTTCGTCCGCCAACCAAGCTCCCAACAGCATGGTCACTATTGGGAAGAGCACGAACATGTACGACGATGCCGACGCGGTCCAGTACCGAACCACGAGGAGGGTGAGGACGAACAGTCCAACTGACCCCAACGTGACGAGGTAGGCGAGCGCCAGGGTCGCCTCCGGCTGGCTGGGGAGCATCCACCGTTCGCCGGCTACGGTCGAAATCAGGAGGAGGGGAATCGTGCCCACCGGCATGGCCACCGCGTTCGTGATCACCGGGTGGTTTCCGGAGAGCTTCTTTCCGATGATGACGCTCTCGCCAACGCAGACGGCTGCGGCCAGCATCGCAATCAGTCCTGACAAGGGAAGCACGCCTCCGTCGGGCCCAATGGTGATCCAGAGGATGCCGGCGAGGGCTAGCAATGACCCAACGAGGGCGCGGGGCCGGAGGCGCTCGAGTCCTTGCGCGCCCGCGAGCAACAGTGTGACCAGGGGCACCACCGCCAGCACGACTGTGGCCATGCCCGCAGTCACGCGGACGAGCGCCCAGTACATGAGGGCATAGAAGAGGGTGAAGGCGACCAGTCCGTAGACAACCGTGTCGAGGAGCTGCCGCCCGCGCGGCCAGCGCAGCCGCAGCGCTAGGGCGATGACGACGAACAGCAATCCGGCGATGGCGAACCTGATGCCCGCTCCCCAGAAGGGGTCGAGGTCCTGGTTGCTGAATCGGACCGCGAGAAAGTTCGCCCCACCGAGCACGGTGGCGCCGCAGAACGCGGCCAGGGAGAAGCCCGTGGGCCGGTTGCCATCGCTCATGCGGGCCTGATCATTGTCTATCGAGACCATCCCGTGCGGCCCGCGGAGTTACTGTCGCCCTCGTGCAAGGCTTCGGAGCGGCGGTCGAAGAAGCGAAGGCGGGTTTGGCCGAGGGTGGGATTCCGATCGGGTCGGCCCTCGTGGTCGACGGCATGGTGGTGGGCCGCGGCCACAACCGCCGCGTCCAGAAGGGCTCGGCGATCCTCCATGGTGAGATGGACGCGCTGGAGAACGCCGGCCGCCTGCCTGCGTCGGCCTATCGGCGGGCGACTATCTACACCACGCTGTCTCCCTGCCCGATGTGCACGGGAGCCATCCTCCTTTATGGGATCCCTCGGGTGGTTGTCGGCGAGAACCGGACCTTCATGGGCGCCGAGGACCGGCTCCGCCAAAGCGGGGTCTCCGTGGAGGTCCTCGACGACCCCATCTGCATCGGGATGATGGAGTCGTTCATCGCCGCACATCCCGACCTTTGGAACGAGGACATCGGCGAGGAGTAGATGGCGAGGCAGTACGTCGCCCTGTTGCGCGGCATCAACGTGGGCGGGAAGAACAAGGTCCCCATGATCGACCTCAGGGAGACCATCGAGGACGGGGGCTACGCCGCGGTTCGCACCTACATCCAGTCCGGAAACCTCCTGTTCGAGTCCTCCGAGCGCCAGTCTTCCCTGGAGGGTCACATCGAGGGTCTGCTCGAAGCCCGGTTTGGTATTCCACTGTTGGTGGTGTTGAGATCTCACACTCAGATGAGGAAAACGGTGGAGAAGGCGCCGGCGGGCTTCGGTTCCAGGCCCGATCGCTATCACTCTGACGCGATCTTCCTCAAAGCTCCCCTGACTGCCGAGCAGGTGATGGAGGTGGTGCAGCTCCGGGAAGGCGTCGACCAGGCATGGGCAGGCGAGGGGGTGGTGTATTTCGCGCGGCTCAGCGCCGAACGCACCAAGAGCCGCATGGGCCGGATTACCGCCACAGCCGAATACCAGCTGATGACCATCCGCTCCTGGTCGACGACCACCAAGCTCCTCGAGCTTCTCGACGCCGGCTGACCGGCTCGAGAATTCGCCCAACCAGCTTTTCGGCCGTGGATATCGTTGCCCGGTCATGTTCACCGATCCCCAGGTCCGCCGCGTCGTCGTCGCGCGCTTCGTCTCCCGCGTCGGGGGCGAGGCTGCCTTCTTCGTAGGCATCTGGGGTAAGGCCGCGTTCGTTCTGGAAGCGACGGCGCCGCAGCTGGCAGTTGTGATGGGGGCCTTGGGTGTCGCTTCCCTGATCGGGACATCGGTGGCCGGGGTCTTGATCGACCGCTTCGACCCGAGGCGGGTGGTGATGGTGGGTGAGGCCGTCTTCATCCCGGTCGCACTGTCCCTCGTCATCGCCGACAGCATCCCCGCGCTTGCCGTCGCCACCTTTTTCTTCGGTCTGGTTGGTGGCCCCGTCCACACGGCGGTGGCCTCGTTCGCACCGTTTCTCACCGACCAGGAGTCCAAGCTGGCCCGGATGAACAGCGCCATCGAGGCCGGCGGGTGGGTGGCGTTCATTGTCGGACCGGCCGTTGGCGCCGTCATCGCGTCCACGGTCGGCGTCGACGGGATCTTCGTTCTCAACGCCATCACCGCAGGCGTCGCTGCCTTCCTGGTGTCTCGGGTCGTGGTCCGGGAAGTCCCGGCGACCGCGGAACGAGAGGCCGGGTTTGCCGAATTCATGAACGGGCTCCGCTTCGCCTACGGCCATGAACGGATCCGGTTCTACATCCTCCTCGGGTCGACCGTCTTCCTCCTCTTCGGCTTCTTCTCTGCGCTGGAGCCATTGTTCTTCCGCGACGTCCTGGGGGTCGAGATCGAGGTCTTGGGCTGGATCAACTCCCTGTTCGGCGTCGGAATGGTCGTCGGGACTCGCATCTCGGCGAGTCTCCCCGAGCGGTTTCGCTCGGCCCGAGCTCTGACGCTGCTGGTCGCTCTCAACGCCGTCGGGGTCGTCCTCTACGTGGGGACCGGCCGGCTTGCGATTGTGGCCACCGCGGGCGCGGTGTGGGGGTTGGTGATCGGGACCATGATTCCCCTGCACCGGACCCTGCTCCAGATCAACGCTCCGGAATCCATGGTCGGGCGCGTCATGGGGGTCAACCAGATGCACTCCGAGGGAGGGCATTTGATACCGCTGACCTTCGCACCGGCGTTGGCCGCCGTCTTCGGGGTGCAGAACACCTTGATCTCCTCGGGGATCGTCGTCCTGGTGTCGGCCGCCCTCTTCTGGCCCGGAGCGCGCCGGCTCGACGCCACTCGCCTGGTCGAGGTCCCGGTGCCAGGCATCCCCGACGCCGAGACCGGCCCGCTGCCCGCGGGACACT
>CAZGWX010000061.1:0-6342 GCA_964529515.1 uncultured Acidimicrobiaceae bacterium | reverse complement strand
CGGGTCAGATCTCGAACCGTGACCGCCGAGGAGTGCCAATGTCCCCGAGCTTGACCGACCCGCCCGTCGGCAACACCGGAGATACGAACCCGCTCCCCCGCCGCGACGTCGGGTTGTTCGTCGAGGTCGAGGAGGACGACGGTCCCGAGAGCCTCCGCGAGCGCGTAGTCGCCGTACCGGCCGTGGAAGGTGTCGGTCGCCAGCACCGCGTCGAACTCCACCCTTCCGGCAGGGAACGGTTCAGGTTCCGGATCTCCCCCGAAGACGGATGCCAACACCCACACCAGGGCCGCCACCGCAATCCACGGCCGGGACACCGGCGGTGGGAGGGCCGGGTGGCTCACGGGACCGTGATCAGGTCACGCAACGCCGCCAGCTTGGCTTCGCCGATGCCCGGAACCGATAGGAGGTCCTCCACTGTCGAGAACGGTCCGTTCTCGTCCCGGTAAGCGACGATGCGCGAGGCGAGCACCGGGCCAACACCCGGCAAAGTCTCGAGTTCGGCGGCCGTGGCCCGGTTGACTGCCACGAGACCCCCCGATGTCGCACCAGGAGCTCCGCCTACCCCGACCCCAGCGTCATCCGGTCCGGGGATGACCAATTGGGTGCCGGCGGCGACGGGCGCAGCGAGATTGACGGCGTCGACGCTGGCGCCAGGTCTGAGTCCCCCCGCGGCAGCGATGGCGTCTGCCGCGAGAGCATCCGCAGGGAGCGAGACCACACCGGGGGCGGCCACCCAACCGGACACGTGGACCTGGATCGTTTCGATCGGCGCGGTCACGACCGGAGGGGAGGCTCCCGCCGGTGCGATGGGTTGGTCCCGCCTCGTCCAGCCGAAAGCGGCGCCCAGGACGACAGCGGTGGCCAGCACGACGACGGCGATCTTGCCGTCCGACGACGGGCTCTCCCCCATCCGGTCTTACCTACCGCCTGGGAGGAACTGAAGGAAGCCCTTCGTTACGCTCGAGGCATGCTTGATCCCGAACTCTTTCGCGTCCCGCCCGGCACTGAGGATGCGCTTGCGGGACGTGATCCGGGCGGCAAGCCAGGGTTCGAGGGCAAGAAGGCAGACGGCAAGCTCGCCCTCCCCCCGCTGAACCGGCGGCTGGCGGAGCTGCAGGAGAACCTATGGGCCGAAGGTGAGCGATCGGTCCTCGTCGTCCTCCAAGCGCTCGACACCGGCGGGAAGGACGGGACCATCCGCCACGTCTTCAAAGGCGTCAACCCGCAAGGTGTCAAGGTCTGGTCTTTCGGCGTGCCATCGGAGTTCGAGCTCGCACCCGACTACCTGTGGCGTGTCCATCATCGGACGCCAGGACGGGGATCGATCGGGATCTTCAACCGGTCGCACTACGAGGACGTCCTGGTGGTACGGGTGAAGGGTCTCGTTCCCGAGGAGACTTGGTCGAAGCGCTACGACCACATCCGCGCGTTCGAGCGCATGCTGGCCGATGAGGGAACCGCCATCGTCAAGCTGTTCCTCCACATCTCGAAAGACGAGCAGAAAGAGCGGTTCCAGGCCCGCCTCGACGAACCGGACAAGAACTGGAAGTTCAACAAGTCCGACCTCGACGACCGGGCCCTGTGGGACGACTTCCAGGAGGCGTACCAAGACGCCCTCGCCGAGACTTCGACGGGCTACGCCCCCTGGTACGTGATCCCGGCTGACCGGAAGTGGTATCGGAACCTGGCGGTCTCATCCATCCTCATCGACACACTGGAGAGGATGGACCCCCGTCACCCCGACCCGGAACCGGGCCTCGAGGGCATCGTCATCAGCTAGCCATCTCGCTTCGCTCGCGCCCCACTTACGCGGGTGAGAGATCCGGACTGAAGCAGTTACACCGATCCGTACCGCTCGGCCGCCTCGCGGGCCTCCGTCTCGTAAGGGTTTGATCGGTAGGCAGCCCGGTGACCGAGCCCGCGGGCGACGCCGGCGAGGTAACGGCGCACGTACCGGACGGCGAACCCGATCGGGCCGTAGTCGGACCACTGCCGGGTGTGGACCAATTCGTGAACGATCAGCCGGCCGAGGATCTTCGGATCGGCGGAGAAGTGGTCCGCCCGCACGAACACGGTCCGACCGATGGCAACGGCACGGATGTCGGAACCCCAGATCATCTGAAGCCAGCGAGGAGCCGGACGAAGAGGGACGGTGTCGGGGTCGATGGGCTGGAGCAGCGCCCGCAGCTCACTGCCGTCCATGCCGGCGGCCCGAAGAGCTTCCCCCGCCGTCAACCGACAACGATGTTGACGAGGCGAGGCGGCTTGGAGACCACCTTTCTCACCTGCTGACCGTCGATGTGAGCGGTCGCCTTCTCCGACTCCATGGCCAAGCGCTCCGCGTCCTCGGGAGTGATATCGGCCGGTACGTCGATCCGGTCCCTCACCTTCCCGTTCACCTGGACGATGAGGGTGACCGTGTCCTCGCGGGCCAGGTCGGGGTCCCAGGTGGGCCAGGCCTGTGTCGCCAGCCAGCCTCCGTAGCCTCGCCGCTCCCACAGCTCGTGAGCGAGATGGGGGGCCATCGGCGAGAGCATGAGCAGCAGGAGCCGCAGCGTGTCGTCGATCTCGGACTGGCGAGGCTCATCGGCCAAGTAATCACTGATGCCGTTGGCCAGGACCATCAAGGCCGGGATGGCGGGGTTGAAGTGGAACCGCTCGATGTCCTCGGTGACCTTCTTCACCGTCCGGTGGACGAGGCTGATGAGATCACGGTCGCGGTCGTCGACGGGCCGGGCGGAGAACTCGACTGGCTCGGTGGCGGCCTTCCAGACCCTCTCCAGAAACCTTCGGGTGCCGTCGATGCCACCCTCGTTCCAGTTGGCGTCGTCGGTGGGCGGGCCCATGAAGAGGTGGTAGAGGCGCAAGGCGTCGGCCCCATGCGTGGAGTACATCTCGACCGGGTCGACCACATTGCCCTTCGACTTGGACATCTTCGATCCGGCGAGGGTGATCATCCCCTGGGTGAAGAGCCGGGTGAACGGCTCCTCCACCGACGACAGCCCCATGTCGTGGAGGACTTTGGTGATGAACCGCGCGTAGAGCAGGTGCAGCACCGCGTGTTCGACCCCCCCGATGTACTGGTCGAGAGGCATCCAGTAAGCCGCCTTCTCGGGGTCGAAGATGGCGTCGTCGTTGTGCGGGTCGGTGTATCGGAAGAAATACCAGGACGAGTCGACGAACGTGTCCATGGTGTCCGTCTCCCTCTTGGCGGCCCCGCCGCAGTTCGGGCAAGTGGTATTGACGAACTCCTCCACCCCAGCCAGAGGTGACCGGCCGTGCGGCACGTAGTCCTCGACCTCGGGCAGCATCACGGGAAGTTGTTCGTACGGCACCGGAACCAGCCCACAGTCAGGACAATCCACGATCGGAATGGGCGAGCCCCAATAGCGCTGGCGGCTGATGAGCCAGTCGCGCAGCCGGAAATTGATCGATGATTCACCGATGCCTCTCTCGGCGAGCCAGCCAGTGATGCGTCGCTTGGCGTCCTCCCGGTCGAGACCGTCGAGGAAGTCCGAGTTGATCGTCAGGCCGTCGCCGGTGAAGGCCAGACCTTCCCAGTCTGCCGGCGGTTCAACGGTGCGGATGATGTCGATGCCGTACCTGGTGGCAAAGTCCCAGTCGCGCTCGTCCTGGCCCGGCACGGCCATGATCGCTCCGGTGCCGTAGCCCATGAGGACATAATCGGCGACATAGATCGGGACACGGGCGTCGTTGACCGGGTTGATGGCGTAGGCGCCCGTGAAGACCCCGGTCGTGTCGCCCTCGGACATTCTTTCCAACTCCGATGCCCGTGAGGCCCTTTCTTGATAGGCGCCCACCTCGCCCGCTTCGGGCCGACCCTCGACCAACTGGTCCACCAAAGGGTGCTCGGGCGCCAGGACGCAGAAGGTCATCCCGAAGATCGTGTCGGGCCTGGTGGTGAACACCTCGAAAGACCCGCCGCCGTCCACCTCAATGGTGAACCGGGCGCCCTCGGACCGGCCGATCCAGTTGCGCTGCATGGTGCGAACCCGGTCGGGCCAGTGTTCCAGCTGATCGAGGTCGGCCAGCAAACGGTCCGCATAATCGGTGATCTTGAAGAACCACTGAGCGAGGTTGCGCCGAACCACCGGCGTGTCGCAACGTTCGCAGAGCCCGTCGATGACCTGCTCGTTCGCCAGGACCGTCTGGTCCTTCGGGCACCAGTTGACCGGAGCCTCCTTCTTGTAGGCGAGGCCGCGGGAGAAGAGCTCCAGGAACAGCCACTGATCCCACTTGTAGAACTCGGGCGAGTGCGACGCGATTTCGCGGGTCCAGTCGTACATCGCCCCCAGTTGTTTCATCTGGGCCGACATCGTGACGATCTGGGCCTCGGTGTTGGTCAGTGGGTGCACGCCAGTGGCGATGGCGGCGTTCTCGGCCGGGAGCCCGAAGCTGTCCCAGCCCATCGGCGAGAGGACATTGAACCCCTGCATCGTCTTGTACCGGGTGAGGAGGTCGCCGTAGGTGTAGTTGCGGATGTGGCCCTGATGCAGCGCCCCGGACGGGTAGGGGTACATCGTCACGTTGTAGAACTTGGGGCGCGAAGGGTCGGCTTCGACCTGGAAGAGCTTTGCCTCCTCCCAGATCCTCTGCCACTTGGCCTCGATGGTCTTGTGGTCGTACGACATCCGAGGCTGAGGGTACCTGCCCCTGCCATGATGGGATTCGCGATATCGACAAGGAGAACCAATGGAATCGTGGCGTGTGGGAGTGATCGGCGGGGGCCTCATGGGCTCCGGGATCGCCGAGGTCTGCGCCCGGGCCGAGCACGAGGTGGTGGTCCACGAGATCGACGCGGCGGCTGCCGAAGCGACCATGGGCCGGGTCTTCAAGTCGCTGGGAAGGGCAGTTGAGCGCGGCAAGCTCGAACAGGCGGAAGCGGATGCGGTCTCGGGCCGCATTTCAGTATCTACCGACCTGGCGGATCAGGCAGACCGACAGATCGTGATCGAGGCTGCGACCGAGAATGAGGATCTGAAGAAGCGTCTCTTCGCCGACCTGGACTCAGTGGTCGACGACCCAGCAGCAATCCTCGCCTCCAACACCTCGTCGATTCCGATCACCCGGCTGGCAGCGGCGACGAAGCGCCCAGGTCAAGTGGTAGGGCTTCACTTCTTCAACCCCGTGCCGGTGATGGCCCTCGTCGAGCTGATCACGACGGTGCGGACCGACCCGGAAGTGGCCCGGATCGCACAAGAGTTCGCCGAGGGCCTCGACAAGACCGTGGTCAAGGCCAAGGATCGTGCGGGCTTCGTGGTCAACATGCTCCTGATTCCGTACATGCTGGGGGCGATCCGGATGCTCGAAGCCGGGTTCGCGTCCAGGGAGGACATCGATGCCGGAATGCGTCTTGGGGCGAACCATCCGATGGGTCCGCTGGAGCTGACTGATTTCGTGGGCCTGGACACCACGAAGTACGTCGCCGACGTGTTGTTCGATGAGTTCAAGGAACCCATGTACGCCTCTCCCCCGCTGCTGACTCGCATGGTGGAAGCCGGCCTTCTGGGCAGGAAGTCTGGTCGCGGCTTTTACGAACACGGCTGAACTTTCAGCCGATTTCAGGGGCCAGCGCCAAGGAGGGGCTGATTACTCTGGCACTTCGAGTTCGTCCGGTGCCCGCCGGACGGGAGGAGGAGAAATGACCAACGATCCCAACCCGCCAGGAATGCCCGAGCCCGAGAGCCCATCCCCGGTCGGAGACGCCATGGCCGACGCCAAGGCCGCATTCAACAAGGCGGGTTTCTCGACCCCGAGCGGCATGGTGGCCCTAGCCGGTCTGATCCTTCTTGGCGTAGAGATTCTCTTTGGAGTGATCTTCGATGAGTACGGAAACGGCCCCGCGCTGCTCGGCGCAGCGATCGCAGCCGTCGCCCTCTATTACGCCTCGGGCACCCCCGACCGCACCACGTCGACGACGAGCCTCCTCAGGCTCCTCGGGTGGGTGATCGCTGGCCTGGTCGCGTTTTCGCTGATCTACGACCTGCGCAACGCCTCGGACGCTTACGACGAGATCCTCGACATCCTCGGCAGCCTGTTCACCTATGCGGCCGGTGTCCTCGCGTTCTTGGGAGCACGGGCGATCAAGTAGGGCGGAGTCAGGGCCCATTGGGAAATAGGGACCTTCCCCCAAGCTGCGCTTGGGGGAAGGTCCCTGCGCCGCAGCCGAGCGGAGGCGGAGGTAGGGAGTCGGTTCCACCCTACGAAATCTTCGGGCACGACCTACTAGCTTGTTGCTCAAAGGAGCAGGCGCGTGCTGATCGACAAGATTCGCTCGGCGGTGATCGGTGCCGACACGGCGGTCACCACACCATTCGG
>CAZGWX010000060.1:0-7637 GCA_964529515.1 uncultured Acidimicrobiaceae bacterium | reverse complement strand
GGCCCGCCGATCAACATCGCCGCCGGAGGGCCCAAGATGCTCGAACTCGCGGCAAAGTACGGTGATCAGTGGAACTGGTGGGGGTGGGGCGAGACTCTCGACCAGATTCGGACCCGGTTCACGCCAATCGTCGAGACCCTGGAGAAGGCGTGTGATGGTCTCGGCCGCGATCCGGACACTCTCGTCCGAACCTTCGATCTGTATACGGTCGTCCCCACCGCGTTCGCGGGGCGGGCCAGCGAGGCCGGGATTGACAACCCGGTGACCGGCTCGCCCGAAGAGATTGCAGACTTCGTCCTCGGCGTAGGCGAGATGGGTTTCGAAGAGGTGCGTTGCGACCTGTGGCCAAAAACTCTCGACGCGGTCGAGGCATTGGCCGAGGTGGTGCCCCTGGTCCAACGCGGCTGACGGCCCGGTTGGCCCCGAACAACCTGCGCGGGAAACCGTAGGATCCTCGACGTGGCCGGGTTCGTCGGGCGTGGAACACTCAATCCTCTGACACTGCGCTTCGTCGATGACGACGTCGAGCAGGTCTACCAGCACGACGAAGGCGCAAGTGGCCTGGCCGGTTATCGCATCATCACCGGCGCCACGCTCGTGCTGTGGGCGGCTGCGGCCTTCGTTCTGCCGTTGGCCACCGAGGTCGACCCGGGCCTCGCCCGGATGGTGTGCGGGCTGATGGCCGGAGCCGGGGCGCTGTGCCTCGTCCTGTCCCGGTGGGCTCCGACGATGAACCGCCAGCACTCCCTGGCCACAGCTCTCACCTCGGCCAACGGCCTGGTGATCATCCTGGTCTCCAACGCCGCCGGTGTCATCGAGGGCTACGCGGTCGGGGCCCTCTTGCTGGTGTTCGTCTTCGGGTTCGTCAGTCGGACCCGCTTCATCCACGCCACTGTGCGGACGGTGATCATCGGCGTCGGACTGGCGCTCGCGGCCATGATGTACGACGGGGACGGAAGTCTCGCGCTCGACTTCTTCATCTACGTCGCCGCCGGTCTCGGCAGCTTGGTCGGTCTTCGCCTGATCGAACGAAACCGTCGTCAAGAGTGGCACCAGAGGCACGTGATCGAGGAGCAAGCCGTGGCGCTGGCGGCGGCGCAGGCGGAGTCGGAGAGGCTCCTGTTGAACATCCTCCCTGCTTCGGTCTCCCAACGGCTCAAGCACGGGGAACGGCCGATCGCCGACTCCTTCCCCGACGTCTCGGTTTTGTTCGCCGACATCGTGGGCTTCACCTCCCTCACCTCACGGATGCAGGCCTCTGAAGTGATCACGATGCTCAGCGATCTCTACTCACACTTCGACGACCTCGTCACCGATAGGTGCCTAGAGAAGATCAAGACCATCGGGGACTGCTACCTGGCCGTGGGCGGACTGCCCGACCCGCTCGAGGGCCATGCGGAACGATCCGTCGAGCTGGCCATGGCCATGATCGCAGCGACTTCAGAAGGTGGCCCGTTCCCCGACCTCCGCCTCCGTATCGGGGTCCACTCCGGACCGGTCGCGGGAGGTGTCATCGGCAGCAGGCGATTCGCCTACGACGTGTGGGGTGACACGGTGAACACCGCGGCCCGACTCGAGTCGACCGGTGTGCCGGGACGTATTCATGTCAGCGAGGCCACCAAGGCGCTCACGGCCAATCGTTACCAGTTCGAGCCGAGAGGTCTTGTGGAGCTGAAAGGCCTCGGCGCCGTGAACACCTATTTCGTCGCTGCGGGCGTCTGACCCATCGCCGAGAGTTATCGTCTCCGCAAAATCGGAGGTCGCCATGGATCCCACCCCGGGAGCCGCCACTTTCAGAACCTCGGGCGCCGCTTACGACTCGTTCATGGGCCGCTATTCGACCGCTCTGGCACCGAAGTTCGCCGACTTCGCAGGAGTGGCAGAGGGGCAAAGCGCGCTCGATGTCGGCTGTGGCCCAGGTGCGTTGACCAGGGTCCTGGTGAACAGGCTCGGTGCAGCGGCCGTCTCGGCCTGTGACCCGTCCGAGACGTTCGCCGACGAGGCCCGCCAGGTCTTCCCCGGCACCGACATCAAGCTGGGCCGGATCGAGGCGATCCCATTCGACGAGTCGTCGTTCGACATCGCTTTGGCACAGCTGGTGCTGCACTTCGCTTCAGATCCCGAGCGGGGCGCTGAGGAACTGCGACGTGTCGTCAGACCGGGCGGGACGGTCGCCGCGTGCGTGTGGGACTTCGCCGCCGGCATGGAGATGCTCCGGGCGTTCTGGGACGCGGCACAGACCGTGGATCCGACTGCTCCCGACGAGCACAAGGTCTTGCGGTTCGGGAAGGATGGCGAGATCGCTGACCTCTTCCGATCTGCCGGGTTCAACCACGTTGAAGAGGCCGTGCTGGAGGTCGGCGCCGCCTACAGCGGTTTCGACGAGTTCTGGGCGGGCTTCATGGCCGGCATCGGGCCCGCCGGCGCCTACGCCGTTTCGCTCGAACCCGAGGCACGCGAGGCCGTTCGCCAGGAACTCTTCAAAAAGGTGGGGTCGCCGGGCGGAGCGTTCGGACTCGGCGCCACCGCCCGCGCTGCCAAGGCCGTGATACCTCGCTGATCCGCCGGCCGGCGGTTCACGGCTGCTGGCTAACGTCGGCCAGGCCCAATGGACGAATACGTACCGGCGTTTGTGCGAGCCCTGGACCTGATCGGGATCCTCGCCTTCGCGTTGTCCGGTGGCTGGAAGGCGCTCAGAGAAGGCCTCGACATGGTCGGTGTCATCGCCCTGGCCGTGGCAGCAGGACTATTCGGCGGACTAACCCGGGACATCCTCATCGGCGACCTCCCACCACAATTGGTCACCGACGAGCTGTACCTGGTTGTGGCCTTGGCGGCAGTTGTCCTCGTCGTCGTCCTCCCCGGCCTGGCGGATCGTCGCTTCCGTCTCGTGATGGTGCTCGACGCCATCGGACTCGGCATGTTCGCGGCCATTGGCGGGAGCAAGGCCGTCCTCGCCGGGCTGGGCTTGGTCAGCGCCACCTTCATCGGCACGGTCGCCGCGGTCGGTGGAGGGGTGGTCAGAGATCTCTTTACCGCCGCCGTGCCCCAGGTGTTCCGCGGCGAAAGCGACCTCTACGCGGTGCCCGCGGCTGCGGGTGCTCTTGCGGGTGCAGTGGCCGCCGCCAATGGGCGGGCCTCCCTCGAAGTGCTGCTGCTGTGTGCCGCGGTGACGGCCGTGTTCCGCCTGCTGGCCGTGAAATTCCGCTGGCACACGCCCATCCCGCACTGGCTCCGACTCCACGCACCGCGGTCGAAAGGCCGGCAGACGTGAAAGTGTTCCTCGCCGGTGCGAGCGGTGTCATCGGGCGGCATCTGGTGCCGATGCTGGTCGAGGCCGGGCACGAAGTCGCCGGGACGACGCGCTCGGAGGTCAAAATGGCCTCGATCGCCCAGCAGGGAGCCGCCCCGGTGGTGGTCGATGTCTACGACGCCGAGGGGCTGAAGGACGCCCTGGTCGCGTTCGGGACCGAGGTCGTGTTGCATGAGCTCACTGACCTGCCGGACGACACGTCCGAACTCGGTGACTACACCGCGGCGAACGCACGGATCCGCATCGAAGGAACGAAGAACCTGATCGATGCTGCACGAGCCGCGGGCGCAACACGGTTTCTCGCCCAGAGTCTGGCCTGGCAGCTGCCACCTGGCACCGGAGCCGACAGCGTGGCCGCGCTGGAGCAGATGGTCGGCGAGTTCGGTGGCACCGTGCTCCGCTACGGCCAGTTCTACGGTCCGGGCACCTATCACCCCGACACCCTCCCGAATCAACCCCGAGTAGACGTGGAGACGGCCGCACGCCACACCGTTTCCGCGATTGAGGAGCCGCCGGGGACTTTGGTCATCACCGACGAGGGCATCGAGAGGGCCTAGCCACTCAGGCGTGTTGGCCGAGCATGCGTTTCATCCCGTGTGGGATCGAACGGGGCGCCACGGCGAGTCTCCTCGGGCCGACCATGATCGCGAGGTTCTGATTGGCCAGTCTGGATGCCAGCCTCAGCCTGCGAGGCAGCGGCATCTCGGGCAGCAGGCAGGCGGGGGGTGAATTCGACGGTGCTGACCAGTTCGAACATCAAGACCATGCAGAATCGCCTGCCGGCTTACCGGTTGCGTGGACGCTCTGGATTCAAGAAGTCAGCAGGCCACCGGAGTACCCGTCAGGGGTGATCGCGGAACGTTCGAGGCTCAGAGGGCCCGCATTCGATTGCCCCGTGGGTTGTGCTCGACCTCCGCCAGGCCGAGAGCTTCGAGAACGGGAGGGACGTAGTTGCCGACCCGTCCTCGCAGACCCTTCTTCAAGCCGTACCAGCCCCCGATTGGGTTGTCCTTGGATCGCGCCCAGGCTTCAACCGTCCCTTCCTTGGCTTCCTTTTGCTCGTCGGCGTTGCCGAGTTCGACCCAGTCGCCCCGATCGGTGAGCATGCGATGAAGATCGTCGATGATCTTCTGGTCGTAGTGGAGCACCGTTTTCCCCACCGTGCACACGAGGATCGGCGGGTCGTGGGACTCATCCCGATGCATCTGGATCTGTGACGAGAGGCTCGGCGTGTACAGAACCCAGGGGTCGTCGGGGGTTCCCGAGCCGGTGAAGTCGGCTTTATCGGTCATCGCGGAATCGTACGCACGGGAATGTCGACGCGCAGCTGAAGTGGAGCTGAGGGGATTTGAACCCCTGACCCCTTGACTGCCAGTCAAGTGCTCTGCCAGGCTGAGCTACAGCCCCGTGAACGGGACCGCCATTTTAGGTGCGCCGCCCCGGAAGGGAAACCTCAGCCGAACTCCCGCATCAGGCTCTCGCCGAGAGCTGCCAACTCGGCTCTGAGTTCGTGTGGACCCGCCACCTCGAAGCGCACCCCCAGGCTCACCAGATATCGAGCCAGCCACTCCATGTCGTCCGCTCCAATCATGAGCTTCGAATGTTCTTTGTCGGCGAGCTCGACCTTCCCGATCGTCGCCGGAACCAAGCGGCGCGCCCACTCAATCGGCACCAAGAGCACCACCTCGGCCTGGTAGCGGTATGCATCCACAGCAATTCCCTGGTGCACCATCTCCACCGGATCGGGGGCAGGCCGACGTGCCGACCGAATGCCCGTGGCCTTGGCCTCCTTGATGCGGTCGAGCCGAAACGAGCGCCAATCCTCACGGTCCATGTCGTATGCCACCAGGTACCAGTTGCGACCGGTGTGAACCAGCCGCAACGGCTCTGCATGGCGTTCGGTGTCGACTCCGCGGGCGTCGCGGTAAGAGAAGCGGACCCGCTGCCGCTCGCGGGCGGCCTGAGTGGCCACCGACAGGACGGACGGATCGACCTTGCGGTGGGTTCCCGGAACAGCCACCGTTGCCTCGGAGAAGTCCTCCAGACTCTTTCGCAGACGGGGCGGCAAGACTTGTTCAAGCTTTCCCATCGCCGACATCGACGCATCCTCCAGGCCACCAACCGACGAAGTCACGGCCACCCGAAGACCCAGCGCCACAGCGAGTGCCTCGTCGTCGTCGAGGAGTAGCGGCGGGAGCTTGCCGCCGGCGCCCAATCGGTAGCCGCCCCCCGGACCGGCCATCGCCTCCACCGGATATCCCAGGTCGCGAAGCCGGCTGACATCCCGCCGGATGGTCCGTGGTGTCACCTCCAAGCGGCGCGCCAAATCGTCCGCAGTCCAGTCGACCCTGCCCTGGAGAAGCCCAAGGAGCCTGAGAAGACGCTCGGCACTGTGCATGCATCCACCATCCCGCACGTAGCGGACAGTTTCCGTCCGCATTGCTTCGTAGGTTAGGACCGGACGGACAGCCCGAGACGAGGGAAGAACCCATGATCACCACACTCGGATACGAGGAGTTGAAGCGGCTCCACGAAGAGCGCTTGGCCCGATCGCTCCGACGCCATGCCACTGCAGTGGCGGCAGAGGAGGCCTCCGCACGTGCGGCAGCGAACCCGGCAACCGCAGTCGAGCCCTGCATGGTCATCGAACTGCCTGAGCGAGCCGAGCCGTCTCACAAGCTGGGCGCATGACTTGGGGATGGGAGACGAAGACGGCGGCCGGCACCCTGAAGTGTCGACCCCTGACGCCCGAACGCTTCGACGACGTGCTCCAGGTGTTCGGTGAGCGCGGAGTCGCCCGTGCCTGCGGCTGCATGTACTGGCGTCGGCCCGACGGCGGATACCCCGACGAGCGTCCGGGCGAGGATCGTCTCCGCGACATCACCTCCGAAGGCCCCCCGCCCGGCTTGGTCGGCTACCTGGGAGACGAGGCCGTCGGGTGGGTCTCCCTCGGACTCCGCGACGACTTCCCCACCCTCGACCGGTCACGAGCCTTGGCCCGAGTCGACGACACCGAGGTGTGGACGGTCAACTGCTTCGTGACCCGGGTCGGGTACCGCAGGAACGGCATCGGCGAGGCCATGCTCCGCTCTGCCGTCGAGTACGCCCGGCACTCCGGGGCCACGATTCTCGAGGGGTACCCGTGGGATGCTCCGACGAAATCGGCGGTCAACCTCTACACCGGGACCATGGGGATGTTCGCAGGCCCCGAATGGGTCGAGGTGGCACGAAGGAAGGCGCACCGCCCCATCGTGCGTCTCGACCTCTGACGGGGCCTAGTCTCCGATTGATGAGCGGACCAGTCGACGACCGGGGCGCCAGCACAGCAGACCTCGGCATCGCCACCATCGAGGTGCGAGAGGGACGCGAAGCGAAGATCGGCGAACTCGGAATCCTCCGAGTTCTGCCGACGAAGAACCGCCGCACGGTCGGACCTTGGTGCTTCGTCGACCTGATGCAGGCCGGAGACGTCCATCAGCCGCCACCGCTCGAGATCGGCCCGCACCCCCACATCGGCCTCTCCACCGTCACCTGGTTGTTCACCGGCACAGTGCTCCACTCCGACTCCCTCGGGAGCGAGCAGCTGATCCGTCCCGGGCAGCTCAACCTGATGACCGCCGGCCACGGCATCGCCCATGCCGAGGAAGGAGTGGACACCGGCGAGACCCTCGCCGACACGCCGATAATGGGGGTGCAGATGTGGCTCGCCCAGCCATCGGGCTTGAGGGAAGGCGCGTCGGCCTTCCAACACGTCGAAGCCGTGCCACAGACACAGATCGGGTCTGCCAACGCGTCGGTGTTCGTCGGAGCGCTACAAGACGCGCGTTCGCCCGCCATCATCGACCACCCCGCCATCGGGCTCGACCTGCGCCTGGACGGACCGACGGTGCTCCCGGTGGATGCGCTGTTCGAACACGCCGTGGTGCCAATCGACCGCCCGGTCCTGGTCAATGGTCACGTCACCGAGCCAGGATCGCTGGCGCTGGCGCCTGTCGGTATGGAGGAACTGCGCCTCGAAGCCCGAAGCCATCCTGCGCGGGTCATGGTCCTCGGGGGGCAGCCGTTGGGCGAGACGGTAAAGATGTGGTGGAACTTCGTCGCGCGTACCCAGGACGAGATCACCGATGCCTGGAAGGACTGGCAGTCTGGAAACGAAGACCGATTCGGTCCCGTCCCGTCTCATCTGCCGCGTATCGACGCCCCTCCCCCGCCCTGGATTCGCCAGGACTGAGGCTCAGCCCTCGGTCTGGGCGGGCTCCTCCCACCGGATCTTCTTCGAATCGCCCCAGAGGCGCTCCAACGAGTAGAAGTCGCGGGGCCCGGA
>CAZGWX010000059.1:0-4796 GCA_964529515.1 uncultured Acidimicrobiaceae bacterium | reverse complement strand
AGACAGGCCGAACGAGACCACCAGGCCGACCGAGACGGCGATCGCGGTGTGGGTGAAATGCTCCACGGTGGCCTGCCAGATGTCGTCGAGGTTGCGAAGAATCCAGTCCCAGTCGATCACCGGCGCACTCTGGCCGAGGATCATTCCGTGATCTCCTCGGCCACCCTGTCGATATCGAGCATCCCTAGGTACTCGCCGTCGGCGCCGACAACCGCGGCGACACGGGTGTGGGAGGTGACCACGGCGTCCAGTGCCCGGCGCATGGAGTCGTCCGGACGGAGGGTGACGAGGAAGGGCCGGGGACTCAGGTCAGAAAGATCCCCGTCACCGACTTCGGACGCCGGCACCCAGCCCAGGAGCTGGGGTCCGTCGACCAGACCCACCCAGTCCACATCATGAGACTCCATGACGGCCACTGCCCGGGCGGGAGAGTCGGACACTTCCACCACCGGGCCCCGATCGAGCTCGGCGGTCGACACCGGGATCAGCCCGAGGCGCATCAGCCCGCGTTCAGTACCAAGGAAGCGGGCGACGAATTCGGAGGCCGGGTTGGTGAGGATCTCGGCGGGCCGGTCGTACTGCTCCAGGATCCCCCCGATGTTGAGCAAGGCGACTTTGGTGCCCATATGCACGGCCTCTTCGATGTCGTGGGTCACGAACACCACGGTCTTGCCCAGCCGCCGCCACAACTCGCGGAACTCGTCTTGGAGCCGGGACCGCACGATCGGGTCGACGGCGCCGAACGGTTCGTCCATCAACAGGACAGGTGGGTCGGCTGCCAGGGCCCTGGCGACACCGACGCGCTGCTGCTGCCCGCCCGACAGGGCCGCCGGATATCGGGGCAACATCTCGGGTTCGAGGCCGACCAGTTCGATGAGCTCGTCGACGCGCTCAGAGATTTTCGCCCGGTCCCAACCCAGGAGACCGGGGACTGTGGCGATGTTCTCGAAGACCGTGCGATGCGGGAGGAGACCGACCTGCTGGATCACGTATCCGATCGAACGCCGGAGGACGTGGGGTTCCATGGACATGATGTCCCGGCCGCCGACCTCGATCCGGCCCGAGGTGGGCTCGATGATCCGGTTGATCATCTTCAGGGTCGTGGTCTTCCCACACCCCGAAGGGCCGACGAGCGTGACGAACTCGCCCTCGCCGATGTCGAGGGTGAGCCCGTCCACCGCTGGCGCGGCCGTCCCCGGGAACACCTTGGACACCGCGTCGAGTCGGATCATGGACTGTCCGGACACGGTCTCACCTTTCAGTCGGGTGGTCAGTCGACCGTCTGCAGGAAGGAAAGCACTTCGGACAGGTACCGATCGCTGTCGGACTCCACTGAGTCGACGTGATCGGCCCCTTCGAAGACCACCAACCGGGCAAGGTCGGGCACAGCTTCGGCGAACCGACGACTCTGGGTCACCGGAACCGTCTCATCCGCATCGCCGTGGAAGAGGAGGACGCGGGTCCGCAGAGCGCCCCCGGCCTGGTCGATGTAGTCGATGGTCTGCCAGTTCACCCCCATCCGGAGGGAGGTGATGAACTTCGCCACCCAGGAGATAGTCGGCGGCACATTGAGCGGGATCACCGGGAGGTCACGCTTTGCGGCCTCGGCGTCGACGGTGTCGCCCATGTCGAGGTTGCCCGAATCGATGACGAGTCCGCGAACCGAGCCGACCGCGTTGCGGTAGGCATAGCTGACCACGTGGGCCCCGCCGGTCGAGTAGCCGTAGAGGACGACACCGGTGGCGCCACTGTCGAGGGCGTAGTCGACGGCCCCGCCGACCTCATTCAGTTCCGTGACCCCGTACTGGTGGTAGCCACTGGGGTCCGCCGGCTGACCCTCGTCGTTGCGGTAGGTGATGGAGAGCTGTGGATATCCCGCGTCCTTCAGTGGCTGGAAGAGCGGCTCCGCCTCGGCCGGCGTGGCGCCCTTGCCGTGGACGTGGATCACCCAGGTGTCGCCAGAGGCGGGGATGTGCCAGGCGTCGAACTCACCAAGAGGCGACTCGTAGCTGACCTCCTCGAGGCCCAGCGAACCGGCTGATTCGGGAATCTCGATCGGGTCCGGATCGGGAAGGAAGGCATCCTCGATGAGGATGCCGGAGAAGTACCACCCGCCTCCGACGTGCAGGATCAGGAGCAGGGCGACGACGGTCCACAGCAGGCCCTTCAGGAAGGAACGAAACCTCATGACTCGACGATTCTGGTCGCTCTCAACCCACTGGGAGTGACAAGCCGCCGACTAGATGCTCTTCGTGGTCAGTGACAGGGATCGGGTCGCTGCCGAAGTCGGGCTCCAGCTCCCAGGCCTCCTCGATGGTCTCGTCGACCCGGACGAAAAGAGCCTCTTCCATCAAGGACCCCACTGCCGTGGTCCCCGCTCCGACCAGCCGATCCCTCCTCACGACGCCGATGAGCCGCCCGGACTCGGCCACGGCCAGGACCTTCTGATCGTGAAAGCGAAGCGCGTCCTCCGCTTCGCGGAGCGGCGCGACGTATACCGGCTCACCCATGAAGCGGTAGACGCGGTCGGGAGCGCTCCGGACCACCACCAGCCCTGTCTGCGCCGTGCGGCGCAGGCGGGCCCCGGGGCCGAACAGCATCCGCTGCAGCCAAGAGCCTCCTGATGCACCCAGGACGACCAGAGTGCCCTCGTCGAGGCCCTCGAGCAGTCGCTCGATGTTGTCCACCTCGACGACACGCCCGGAGATGTCAGGGACGCTGGAACCGATTCGGTCGAGGACGGCAGAGGCCCCCGTACCGTCGTCGGGGACGGCGGCCGACACCATCTCGGCCGGGACTCCGAGAGCCCGACCGATCCGGGAGGCGACGCCGGCGGCAAGAAGCGAATGGGGGCCGCCACCAACGGCCGCAACGACCCTTTTCACCTTGTCGGGCTGGAAGTCGATCGGCACCGCCACGTTGACGAGATCGAAGTCGCCGGGCAGCTTTCGGGCCACGAGCAGGTCGGCCCGCTTGTCGATGCATTCCGACGCGAGGTCCGCCCCCCCTATGCGATGCGACTCGGTGGTGAGGAGGTCCGACAGCTCCGCGCAGCCCCGGCCCCGGGTCCACACCACGGCCATGTCTCCACCAGGCGAGGGACGCTGCTCCATGTCCGGTCGAGAGTCTGCCATCAGTGGCCCACCGTACCCAGCTTCACCGCCACCCGGGAGAGGTCAGTCGACCCATCGCTCGCGATGGATGGTCACGTTGGCCGCTGCCGGCGGGCGGGAGAGGCTCTCGGATCGCCGGTCCGAGGCCGGGTGGCCCACCGTTATCACGCCGATGGGGTTCTGCTCTTGGGGAAGCCCGAGGAGCCGGGCGAGGTCGGGCAACGAGTGGACTCCGAGGAACCCTGCGCCGAGACCGTGATCCACCGCGGAGAGGAGCACCGCCATCATCGCGGCGCCGGCATCGATCCACCAGAAGGGAACCGGCCAATCGATCTCGCCGTCGGGTCCGAGCTTGTCGGGTTCCTGGTAGCGCCGGTGATATACCCCTTCGCTGACCGAGAGGACGATGTGGGCCGGCGCCCGGGAGATCCAGGGGTCGAAGCCCCCGTCGACATAGGACTGCTCACCGGCGAGGTCGGCAATCGCCTTCCGGATTTCGGGGTCCGTGACAACTACGACTCCGAGAGCCTGGGAGTTGCCCGCCGACGGGGCGCGGAGGGCGGCACCGGCCACCTCGTCCAGTGTCCCGGGATCGATGGGCTGGTCGGTGTAGTTGCGCACCATGCGGCGCCGTGCGAGCACATCGGAGAAGTCCATGCTCAGAAGGTACTTCGTACTTGGATTAGTCCCCCAGCGCGTCCGGCCGTACTGGACTTGGGAACCCACCCCCTCCCCGGCTTCGCCGGTACTCCCGCATGAATGGGGGAGAAATCCCTGATGAATGGGGGAGACATCCCTAGGAGCGCTGGCGAAGCGCCTCGTAGGCCAGCACCGCCATCGCTACCGAGGCGTTGAGAGAGTCGGCCGATCCTGACATAGGGATCGATACCACCTCGTCGACAGCCTCGAGGGCCTCTGTGGAGAGCCCCTCGTCTTCGGTCCCCACCATGACCGCCACCGGGCCGGTCAAGTCGGCGTCCCAGAGCATGGAACCTGCCGACGGGTCGGCCGCCACCAACCTCACGCCCCCGGCACGCAGCCAATCGCGGAGCTCGGTGATCGTCGCCGCCGGAGCCGGCACAGTGAACACGGCACCCGTGGACGCCCGGATCGCGTTGGGATTGAATACGTCGATGGCGTCCGGGACGGTAACCACTGCAACCGCGCCGACCGCGTCCGCGGTCCGAAGGATGGCTCCCAGGTTGCCCGGCTTCTCGAGGTGCTCGACGACGAGGACCAGCGACCGGGCATCGAGTTCGAGGTCCCCCAGCCTGCTGCGCCGCTGACGTAACACCGCGATCAAGCCCTCCGATCGCCGGCGGTAGGAGACGCGGTCGAGGACTGCGGGGTCGACGCTGACCACCTCGAGGCCTTCGACGGCCACGGACCCATCGCCGTACGCCTCCTCGACCGTGAAGCCGGCCCACAAGGCCCGCTCGATCAGCCGGCGACCTTCGGCCACGAACACTCCTTCGGCGTCGCGATCGGCCCGACTGGCCAGGCGGACGAGGCTCTTCATCCTTGGATTGGCCGCGGACGTGATCTCGTGGCTCACGGTCGAAGTATGGCCCCTGGAAACCAAATCACTCACCGAACATTTGTTCGATCTAGCATCGCCGGATGCAGGTCGCCCACCAGGCCAGCTTCGACGAACTGTCGACGCCGCTCTACGACGTCACCTTC
>CAZGWX010000058.1:0-2711 GCA_964529515.1 uncultured Acidimicrobiaceae bacterium | reverse complement strand
TGTACGTCGTCCTCACTCCGATCCTGGCCGCCCTGTTCCATCGCCGCGCCCCGAGCCCGTGGTTGCTGGGGGCGGCCGCGGCCTCGTTTGCCGGCCTGATTCTCCTCACCGACACCGACGGGTTCGCGCTGACCCGGGGAGACCTCCTCACCCTCGGCTGTGCGTTCTCCTTCGCCTTCCACATCATCGCCCTGGCCCGCTACGCCCCGCGACATCCGATCGTCCCGTACACCGCGGTCCAGCTCATCGTGGTGGCGGGCCTCGCCTTCCCGCTGACGCTGGCGCTCGATGGCCCCTCGTTTCCTGATCCGTCGGTGTGGATCGCCCTCGTGGTGACCGGCTTCGGCGTGGGAATTGGCGCCTTCCTGCTCCAGGTGTGGGCGCAAACGGTGGTCGGCCCTTCAGTGGCGGCGATCATCCTCGCGGCCGAACCGGCGTTCGCAGTGGCCACGGCATGGGTGGTGCTCGGAGAGCGACTCGACGCCGCCGGCTGGGCGGGGACGGCTCTGGTCGTGTTCGCCATCTTCCTGGTGGTGACCCGACAGACCGAGGAGACCTCCACCGCCGAAGCGGTGACCCCGGCTCACTGACCTTCGGGCGGGAGGCTCGACTCCGCCTCGATGGCTGCCACTGGCGTCCGCTCTTCGGCACGGCTCTGGGTTCGAGCCACCCGCATCAGCAGCCTGATGGCGAGGATGACGAGGGCGAGTGCGACGACCAGGATGATGATCAGCTCCGACCCTGCGCTGAACGGTCGGGGACAGCTCTCGATCCCGTCCGGGCACACGCCGTAGCCCGGCCCACCGTTGACCAGGTCGATGAGGATCAGCATCGGCAACGCGGCGATGACCACACCGATCACCGACAGGGCGATGACCGCAGCACGGATCAGGTTTGGCTTCACCACTCACGGAAACGCTAACCAGAGCTCGGCACAACTCTGCGTACAATCGGCTCGTGGCCGTCTACCACCAAGAGGAGTTCACCCCCGAGGAGACGGCGGCGCTGGAGAGGTTCTTCACCAACACCGACCTTCCGGTGTTCGGCCTCATCAACCTCCCCGAGGTGGTCAAGGGGGCCCTGTTCGCCCGCTACTCCCGAAGCGCCAAGTCACTACGCCGTCTCTTCCTCGACGAGTTCGTCGCCGACCCGGACTCGGGTCTCGAACTGATCGCGGGCTCGATCGGAGATGACCCCAACATCGCCACCCGCAAGGCGGAACAGCTCTACGAGCGGATGTTCTTCGAATACGGCGACGACTCCGTGGCCCAGCTCGGCGGCGCCCACCTGGCGTGCGAGCAGGCCTCCAATCTTCTCACCAAGGTCCTCGAGTGGGGCCGCCTCGCCGCCTACCTGGAGCAGTCGACTCGATATATCGCGTACGACGCCCGCCTCGGGGACCGCTACCGCTACTTCGTCCCCGACGAGGTGGCACGGAGTCCGCTCGCCAGCGCCTACGAGGCCCACATGGAGCGGACCTTCGACTCCTACTCCCGCATGGTCGCCACGATGTTCGACCACTTCGCAGAGCTCCACCCCAAGGCCGAGTCCGATCCCAACTGGGTCTGGCGCTCGACGATTCGGGCCAAGGCGTGCGATTCGGTGCGCGGTCTTCTGCCCGTCGCCACTCTCTCCAACATGGGCATCTACGCCACCGGCCAGGCGTACGAGATGGCACTGGTGCGCATGAACGCCAGCCCCGTCGCCGAGGTCCGGGACTATGCGGCGATGATGCTGGGCGAGCTGCGCAAGATCATTCCGTCGTTCCTGACCCGTGTCGACCTCGAGGACCGGGGCCGGCGCTGGTCGGACTACCTGGAGGGGGTCCGCCTCGACCTCGAGGAAGTCGCCGGCGGGATCGAAGGCCCGTCCGATCGCGGCCCTTCGGTGACGCTGACCGACTGGGACCCCGATGCCGAGACCAAGATCGTCGCTGCGGCCCTGTATGCGGTGACCGACCGACCGGACGCCGAGCTCGCCGCCATCGCCCGGGCCATGAGCCCGGAGCGTCGGGCGAAGGTGATGGCCGCTTTGGTTGGCGACCGCGCCAACCGCCGGCACAAGCCCGGCCGTCCAATGGAGCGGACCGCCTACCGGTTCGATGTCAAGTGCGACATCGGCGCCTTCCGCGACCTGCAGCGCCACCGGATGATGACGATCGAGTGGCAGCGATACACGACCCGACTCGGCTACGACCTGCCCGAGGACCTGGTGGAGACCGGCCTTGCCGACGAGTGGACAGGCCTGATGGATGATGCCGGCGAGCTGTACGAGAAGATGCGTGATCAGCTCGGGGCTGACGTCGCCCAGTACGCGGTTCCCTTCGCCTACAACGTCCGATTCGTCATGGAGATGAGCCCCCGCCAGGCGTTCCATCTCGTCGAGCTGCGCAGTGGCGCAGCCGGGCATCCCGCCTACCGGTCTGTCGCCCATCAGATGCACGCCGCCATCAGTGAAGTGGCCGGGCACCGACTGATTGCCGACGCCATGAATTACGTCGACTACACCGAGGTCGACCTGGAACGTCTCGAGGCAGAGCGCCGGGCGTTCGCGAAACGCTCTAACACCTAGTTCCCCCGGAGCGACAGCGAAGGGAAGGGACCCGATGGCGTGAGCGTTGGTTCCACAGAGCTCAGCCTCCAGCGCGTCAGGGCGGACATGACTTGGGAACCCACCCCCTCCCCCTCGCTCCGCTCGGGTACTCCCCCATA
>CAZGWX010000057.1:0-9724 GCA_964529515.1 uncultured Acidimicrobiaceae bacterium | reverse complement strand
CACGTTCCTGGTTCCTGTCTTCGGGCTCACCAGCATCCTCACCGCTCAGGTGGCGCTGGTGTCTTACACCCTTCTCATCCTGATCCGGAACATCGTGGCGGGAGTGCGGGGCGTTCCCGCCCACGTGGTCGAGGCGTCCCGGGGCATGGGGATGACGAACGCGCGCATCCTCTTCGATGTCCAGCTCCCGCTCGCTCTACCCGCGATCATCGCCGGCGTGCGCGTGGCTGCCGTGACCACCGTCGGCCTGGTCACGCTGACGGTCCTGGTGGGCCAGGGTGGATATGGCCTCTTCATTCTGCGAGGCATCGGCCGGCAATTCCTCACCGAAGCGCTCGTGGGGACCCTGGCCGCGGTGGCGATGGCGGTGTTGATCGACGTCGGCCTGGTCGCCCTGGAGAGGGCGGCGACGCCGTGGACGAGGAGGGAGGGGGCGTGATCGACTTCCTCCGCGAGGTTGTGGCTTGGTTCGCCGATCCGGCGAACTGGACCGGGAACCGGGGCCTGCCCGGACTGCTCTCCGCCCACGTGGGCTTGACCGTTGTCTCTCTGGCGGTGGCTGGGGTTCTGGCGCTCCCCATCGCCGTCTACCTGGGTCACCAAAAGCGCGGTGGGGTTTTCGCGGTGTCGGTGGTCAACGTCGGGCGCGCCCTGCCGACGTTTGGGGTCATCGGCGTCATGTTCCCCATCACCCTCGGCTTCGCCCTGACCCGCACACCGCTCGGCTATTGGGCGACCTTCATCGCCATGGTCGTGCTGGCCATGCCGCCCATGTTCGTCAACGCCTTCACCGGGATCCGGGACATCGACCCGGCCCTGGTCGAGGCGGCCCGGGGGATGGGCATGACCGAAGGCCAGGTACTCACCCAGGTGGAGCTGCCGCTCGGAATACCACTGATCATGGCCGGTATCCGCACGGCCGCCGTTGCCGTCGTGGCCACTGTCACCCTCAGCGCCTGGGTCGGATACGGCAGCCTGGGAACTTACATCTTTGTGGGGTTCGCCCAGCGGGACCAGGTCCTGGTCTTTGCAGGCGGGCTCGTCGTCGCCGTGCTGGCGGTGTTGACCGAGGCCGGCCTGGGAGCGGTCGAGCGCCTCGTCGATCCCCTTCGGCGGGGTCGTCGCCGCTTGCGCGCCGCCTCTCAGTGACCGGCAAGAACTACGGAATGGTGCCTCCTGGCATGTGGTTGACTGGTTCCTGAGTCGCCCTCGAGGGCGGCCGACGATTGCAAGCGGAAGGAGAGACCCATGCGGATCAGCCGCAATCGCGCCATTGGGGCGGGTCTCCTAGCCCTCGTCATGGTGACGGCGGCGTGTGGAGACTCGGGTGATGGCGCACAAGATGGCCCAGAAGTGGTCATCGCCGCCCAGGACTTCGGGGAGAGTGAGATCCTCGCCGAGATCTATCGGGGAGCCCTGGAATCCGACGGCTTCACCGCGAGCGTGCAGAGGGTGGGAGGTTTCCGCGACCTCGAGCTCGCTGCCTTCGACTCGGGTGACATCAACCTGGCTCCCGAGTATGCGGCATCGATGCTGGAAGATCTCAACGGCGGCGCGGGCGAGGCGACCGGCGACGCTGCCGAGACCACCGACATGCTCAATGGGCTGCTGAACGATCTGGGTCTCGTTGCGCTCGAGCCGTCAGACGCGGTCGACACCAACGCGTTCGTGATCACCGCGGAGACCTCCGAATCGCTCGGGATTCGCACCCTGAGTGACCTGGCGGAGAAGGGCGCCGACCTGACTCTGGGAGGACCGGCCGACTGCGAGGTCAACCCGTTCTGCATCCCGGGTCTGCAGCGCGTCTACGACCTCGATCTCAGCGCCAACTTCACGCCGCTGCAGCCGGGCCTGCCCACGGCGGATGCCCTCGCCCAGGAGGCGATCGACGTCGCCATCCTCTTCTCGACGAGTGCCCTCATCGCCGACCGGGGCTACGTGCTGTTGGAGGACGACATGAACATGCTGGCCGCCGACAACGTGGTGCCCGTGCTCACCGACGAGCTGCTCGACGCCTACGGCGACGACATCCGGTCGCTCCTCAACGAGATCAGCTCCAAGCTGACAACCGCGGACCTGACCGCCATGAACAAGCGGTTCGACGTCGACAACGAAGACGCCGACGAGATCGCGGCCGACTGGCTCGCGGACAACGGCTACTAGACATACGGATTGCTCCCCCGTCTCTCGACGGGGGAGCACTTGTGTCAGGACCTGTCAACGAAATCTGTCACAGGCGCCTCCTAGGTTTTTCACCAGGAGGTCGAGATGCTGATCGATTGCGAACAATGTGCGATGCAGGACACCAGTGCCTGCGATGACTGCGTGGTCACGTTTCTCATCGGGCAGCACCCGGTGGATCTGACCGACACCCAGTCCGAAGCGGTGGACAACCTGGCCGCGGGTGGGCTCGTGCCCAAGCTCCGCCTGGTCCCGGTCGAGCGCCGCGTCAGCTGACCAAGCTCTAACCTCAGCTGATGATCAAGGTGTATGCCATCGCCCTCGCTGTGGGGGCCGCCGCCCTGATCGGTGTCATCCTCTGGTCGTCGCTACCCGACAGGTCGGTTCCCGACGAGCGTGCCCGCTTGGCCCTCGGGGGTGTCCTCGGCTTCGGGATGGGAGGCATGGCCGCCGAGTACTCGCCTCTCGACCTCTCCTGGCCCGTGGCCTTGGTACTCGCGGTGCTGGCGGCCGCGGTGGCAGTCGCCTGGGTGCGGTACTCGACGCGTACCCAGGGCTGATGCTCGTCGTCTCCGACGTCCACGACTCTCCGTCGGCACTGGCCCGGCTCGTGTCCCTGGGCGAACCGATCCTCATCCTCGGCGACCTGGTCAACCTGGCCGACTATCGGACCGGAGCGGGGGCCGTCGCCGAAGTCCTCGGTCTCGATCTGTCTCTCCAGAGCGGGGAGGCTCGTGGTCGGGGTGACTTCTCCGGTATGCGCGAAGTGTGGAGTCGAGCGGTCGGCGACCGCGGCATCGACGCCCGGCGCGAGATCGAGACCGCCCTCGACCACCAGTACGAGGCAATGGCCGAAGCCCTGTCGGGCGGCACCGGCCTGGTGACCCACGGAAATGTCGACCGACCCGAACTTTTGCGCAAGCGGCTCCCGGACGGCTTCCGGTACGTCCACGGCGAGGTGGTCGAGGTGGATGGGTTGACGCTGGGCATCGTGGGAGGAGGCATGCCGACCCCCGTGCAAGCTGAGGGCGAGCTGGGCGAGGAAGAGATGACGCGGTGTCTCGCCGATCTGGGACCCGTGGACGTCCTGTGCACCCATGTCCCGTCTGCCCTGCGCCCGGTGAGGCTCGATGTCATCACTGGGCGGGAGGAGCGCGGCTCCGGACCCGTCCTCGACTACCTGCTCCGTCACCAGCCCCGATTCCACATCTACGGCGACGTCCACCAGCCACAGGCGTCGACCTGGCGCGTGGGACGGACCCGGGCGATAAACGTCGGCTACTTCCGGGCTACGGGGCGTTATCTGAGGCTCGACTCCGCCGGTGTGGCAGTGGGCGGGCTCGGTTAACCTCGGTGCCTCGCCCGATGTTCTGAGGACCATGACCGAGGGAACCTTTTCACAGCTCGAGATCGACGCCAGCCCTGAGGCGCTGTACGACGTCGCGGCCGACATCGCGTCGTATCCCGAGTGGGCGACTGGCGTCAAGGAGGCCGAAGTGCTCGAGACCGACGCGGATGGCCGCGTGGCCAAGGCGCGGTTCGTCCTCGAGGGCTTCATCAAGGAGATCGCCTACACGCTCCAGTACGCCCATGACCGGCCCTCCATCCTCTCGTGGACTTCCATCGAGAGCGACGACCTGGAGATGCTCGAGGGCTCCTACGTGTTCAACCTCCAGGAGGACGGCTCCACCGAAGTCGTCTACAGCCTCAGCGTCATTCCCCGGTTCACCATTCCGGGTTTCATCCGGCGCCAGGCAGAGCGTCAGATCGTCACTACCGCGTTGCGAGGGCTGAGGAAACGGGTAACCGGAGGCTGAAGTGCGCATCGTGCTGGTCACTGGAAAGGGCGGCGTAGGCAAGACCACGGTGGCCGCGGCCACAGCGCTGGCTGCCGCAGACGCCGGGGCGCGCGTCCTCGTCACCTCGACCGATCCGGCGCACTCCCTCTCCGATGCCTTAGAAATCGGGCTCGAATCGGATCCGACCAGGGTCGTGGACCGGCTCGACGGCCAGCAGATCGACACACGGGTTCAGCTCGACCGCTACTGGGGGTCGATCCGCCGCCAGTTGATCGAGGTCCTCGACTGGGGCGGTGCGGCCGGTATCGAGGCGGAGGAGTTCCTCATCTTCCCGGGCATGGACGAGTTGTTCGCCCTGATCGAAGTCAACCGCCATGCCCGCTCGGGCCAGTACGACGTGGTGGTCGTCGACTGCGCGCCCACGGCCGAGACCTTACGCCTGTTGTCGCTTCCCGAAGTCCTCTCGTGGTACTTCGAAAAGGTGATGCCCACCGAACGCCGGATCATGCGGGCCGCCCGCCCGCTGCTGAGCCGCATGACCAACCTGCCCCTCCCCGAGGACGAAGTGTTCAGTGCCGCCCATTCCATCTTCGAGTCGGTGGAAGGCGTCCGCGAGCTCATGTCGAACCCGGACGTGACTTCGGCCCGCCTGGTGGTGAACCCCGAGAAGATGGTCATCGACGAGGCGAGGCGCACCTATAGCTACCTGGGCCTTTTCGGTTACGGAGTCGACGGAGTGGTCGTCAACCGAGTGCTCCCCGAAGACGTGGCCGACCCCTACTTCGAGCGATGGAGGACGATCCAGAAGGCCCACCTGCAGACCGTGGACGACGCATTCGCCGACGTTCCCCGGCTGCGCCTGAGGCTGTTCGACGACGAGATGGTGGGGCTCGACCGTCTGCGGGTCATGGCCTCGGAGCTGTACGGCGACAGCCACCCGATCGACGACTTCGTCGCTCACAGCCCCTTCCGGATCACCGAGGACGGAGGAGTGGTGACCATGGAGCTCGACCTGCCGTTCATCGAGAAGGCTGAGTTGGACGTGTTCCGCCAGGGCAACGAGCTGTACGTGCGGGCCGGTCCCTACCGGCGCTCGTTCCTCCTTCCCGACGCCCTCCACCGGCGCGAAGTGGGATCCGCCCGACACGACGAGGGCACGCTCCGAGTCGAGTTCTCCGATCCGGAGGCGAAGCGGTGAACGAGGGCGCGGCCCCCCGGGAGGCCGTGAGCCGCGCAGGCAAGCGGGCCGCCTACCATTTGCTGCAGGCCCTCGTCGAAGGGCTCAAGGCGGTCGAGGCCGTCATCGAAGAGCTGGGCGGCATCGGCGAAGAGCGGGACGCAGGGCGCCCGGAGAAGCAGAGGATCGAGATCGAATGACCGAGCACTCCAACCCAGTCACACCGGACGAAGTCATCGAACCCGGGGGCGAGCGCGTGCGGGCACGCGCCCTGATCGCTGAGGTCATCACCGTCGTCCCCAACATCGTCAAGCTCATCGGACGTCTGCTGGGCGACAACCGGGTGCCCCTCCGGGCGAAGCTCACGATCGGGGCTGCAGCCGTCTACGCGGTCAGCCCGATCGACCTCATCCCCGAATTCGTGCCCGTTGTGGGGTGGGCCGACGACATCCTGGTTCTCATGTTCGCTCTCGACAATCTGATCAACCGGGCCGGGCCCGAAGTCGTGGCCGAGCACTGGGACGGACCGGGCGACATCCTCTCCCTGGTCCAGGACGTGATGGGCGTCTCCCGCAGCCTGATGCCGAAGCGCATGGCGGGCATCTTCGAGCGCCTGTCGGGCTGATCGCCTGAGGATTTCTCCCCCACTTGTGGGGGAGTGGCCCGAAGGGCCGAGGGGGTCGGTTCCCAACCCGGTACGGCCTGGCGCGTTGGAAGCCCCGGACGGGTTTGGCGACCCCCTACCCCCGGCCTCGTTCCGCGGCCGGCGGTACCATCCCCCACGCCGTGGGGGACCAATCCCGCGGGAGTACCCTGAGAAACATGGCTTTTGCTGACGGCATCGCCGACTTCCGATCCGACACCGTGACCCGGCCGACCCCCGAGATGCTCGCCGCGATGGCGTCGGCACCGGTCGGCGACGACGTCTACCGGGACGACCCCACGGTCAATGCACTCGAGGAGGAAGCGGCCGCGGTCACCGGCAAGGAGGCGGCCATCTACGTACCCACGGGGACCATGGGCAACCAGCTCGCCATCCAGTTCCACACCAACCCCGGCGAGGAAGTGCTGGCCCACGAGGGCAGTCACGTGCGCTCCATCGAGGGTGGTGCCCCCCAGGCGTACGCCGGCGTCGGATTCCGGACCGCCGCGGGCGAAGGTGGCCGCATCACGCCCGAAGACGTCGACAGGGCGATGGCAATGGCGGGCTTCTTTCCCCGGATCAGCCTCATGGTCTGGGAGAACACGCACAACCTGTCCGGAGGCCGGGTCATCCCGATCGAGGCGATGGAGGAGACCTCCGCGCGGGCACGCCACCACGGCCTCGCGGTCCACATCGATGGGGCCCGCATCTTCAATGCGGTGGCCGCATCCGGAGTCCCGGCGGATCGCTGGTCTGCCTGTGCTGACACCATTCAGTTCTGCTTCTCCAAGGGCTTGGGAGCGCCGGTGGGTTCGATCGTGTGTGGCCCCGAGGATGCCATCAAAGAGATTCGGTACCTCCGCAAGCGCATGGGGGGTGGGATGCGCCAGGCCGGCGTGATCGCCGCCGCCGCCCGGGTCGCCCTTGCTGGCCGTGACCGTCTCATCGAGGACCACGTCCTGGCGAACAAGCTCGCCGACGCTCTGGGTGAGAGGTTCCCCGGCTCGGTCGACCCGGATCAGGTGGAGACCAACATGGTGCGGGTCGCCTTCGGCGCCCTCGGCATGGACTGGCCGGAGGTGGCCGAGCGCCTCTCGCAGGCGGGTCTCCGAGCCAACCCCGCCATGGGAGGCTCCTGGCGTCTCGTGACCCATCGCGACGTCGATGCCGGCGACGTCGACCGGCTCGCTGCGGCCCTCTCGTAACCCGCGGTTCCGGGGCGGGGTCGGAGCACTGTGAGCTATGCGGTTCTCTTCCCGGGTCAGGGAAGCCAGTTCGTGGGCATGGGCGCCGACCTCTTCGAAGCGCGGTCCGAGCTTCTCGTTGACACTGCGGACGAGGTGCTGGGATGGTCGCTGCGTGACATGTGTCTGCAGGGCCCCGAGGAAGCTCTCACACGCACCGAGCACACCCAACCGGCGCTGTACGCCCTCGGATACGCCCTGTGGGAAGTGCTGCGGGGCCATCTCGGCGAATCCCCTGCCGCTGCTGCGGGCCACTCGCTCGGCGAATACACGGCTCTGGCCGCCTCGGGAGCCCTCCACTTCGCCACCGGTCTCGCCCTCGTTGCCGAGAGGGGTCGTGCCATGGCGGCTGCCGCCGACCATGAGCCGTCTGGAATGGCCGCACTCATCGGGGTGAGCCCTGAGGAGGCGGAGGTAGTGGCGTCGGCGCGCAGGGGCATGGGGGGCCGCCTGACGGTCGCCAACATCAATGCACCCGGACAGGTCGTGGTCGCCGGCGGCGACTCCGATCTTGACTGGCTCGCCGACTCCGGCTCCGAGTTCGCGGTTCGCCGGGTGATCCGGCTCAACGTGGCGGGCGCGTTTCACTCGCCGTTCATGGAGCGCGCGGCGGCTCGTCTCGAGGCCGCGCTCGAAGGTGTCGAGTTCTCCGAGCCCGGGTTCGAGGTCTGGTCCAACACGACAGCCCGTCCCCATCGGGCCGAAGACATGGCAGCCACCCTCGTCCGCCAGGTCGTGTCACCCGTGCGGTTCGCCGACAGCTTGGAGGGCATGGCGGCGTCGGGTGTCACGGGCTTCGTCCATGTCGGTCCAGGCGACGTCACCGCGGGAATGGCGCGCAAGACAGTCCCGGGTTCGCCGGTCGTGGTCGTCTCATCGATCGAACAGGTCAGGCCGGCGGCCGAGACCATCGGTAGCATGTGAGGAGGTGCGACGGTGCTGACAGCTGAAATCACAGGCTGGGGCAAATGCATGCCCCCGAACGTCCTCTCCAACCACGACCTGGAGCAGATCGTGGACACCACCGACGAGTGGATCACCACGCGAACGGGGATCAAGGAGAGGCGGATCAGCCACGTCGAGGCCTCCGAGCTGGCCGCGGTCGCCTGCCACCGCGCCCTGGCCGCAGCGGGTAAGACACCAGAGGACGTCGACCTGCTCCTCGTCGCCACCTGCACCGGCGACTCGATCATCCCCTCCACCGCCAGCGTCGTTCAGAAGCACTTGGGTGCGTGGAACGCCGCCGCCATGGACCTCAACGCCGCCTGCTCCGGGTTCGTCTACGGGATCGACGTCGGCACCAACATGATCCGGAGCGGCAACTACTCCACCGTTCTGGTGGTCGGCACCGAGAAGCTGCATCACCTCATCGACTTCACCGACCGCACCACCTGCGTCCTCTTCGGAGACGGGGCCGGGGCCGTGGTCCTCGAGCCGACCGAGGGACCAGCCGGCGTCCTCGCCACCGACCTCGGCATGGACGGTTCCGTCGGTCACATCCTCGAGGTCCCCGTCGACGGCACCTCCGGTGATCGGGGTCCCCTCGATCCGAGGCTCTCGGGGATCGCCATGGAGGGCCAGGAGGTTTTCCGTCGTGCGGTCACCAAGATGGGAGAGTCGTCGGCCATCGCACTGGAGCGGGCAGGGATCCCCCTCGAGGATGTCGACCTGCTCATTCCTCACCAGGCGAACATCCGCATCATCGACGCCACCGCCCGGCGCCTCGGAGTGGATGAGTCCAAGGTCTACGTGAACATCGCCTCGTACGGGAACACGTCGGCAGCCACCATCCCTGTCGCCCTCGCCGAAGCGGTCGAGGAGGGCAGGATCCAACCCGGTGACATCGTCGTTTTCACTGCCTTCGGAGGCGGATTGACCTGGGGCTCGGCGGTTATCCGCTGGGGTGATCGCACGACGCCGCTCGCCGAGTCGGACGTCGAGCTTCCCCCGCCCGACCGGGACACCATGGACCTGCTGCGCCCCAACTTCGACTTCTTCGGTCGCCCGGAGAAGCAGGCGTGACGCACGGCGTAGCGGGGCGGGTCGCCCTGATCACCGGGGCGTCCCGCGGACTGGGTCGAGCCATCGCCCTTGCCCTCGGGAGCTCGGGGCACCGCGTGGTCGTCAACTACGCGTCCAACGTCGCCGCCGCCGAGGAAGTGGTGGAGAAGATCATCTCCGACGGAGGGGACGCGATCTCGGTCCGGGCCGACGTTTCCGTTTCGACCCAGGTCGACGAGATGTTCGAGAGGGTGAGTTCGGAGTGGGGACCGGTCAGCATCCTGGCCAACAACGCCGGCATCACCCGGGACGCCCTCCTGCTGCGGATGTCCGAGGAGGACTTCGACACGGTGATCGCCACCAACCTCAAGTCCGCCTATCTGTGCACCCGGGCCGCCCTCAAGGGGATGGTCCGAGCGCGCTGGGGGCGGGTGATCTCGGTGGCATCGGTCGCAGGGATCAGCGGCAACGCCGGGCAGGCGAACTACGCCGCTTCCAAGGCCGGGCTCATCGGTTTCACCAAGACTGTGGCCAAAGAGGTCGGGTCGCGGGGGATAACGGCCAACGTCGTGGCCCCTGGGTACATCACGACCGACCTCACCGACATACTCTCCGATGACATCAAGAAGGCCGCCCTCGAGGCAATCACCCTGGGCCGGTTCGGCGATGCAGACGAGGT
>CAZGWX010000056.1:0-4353 GCA_964529515.1 uncultured Acidimicrobiaceae bacterium | reverse complement strand
CGACCCTTTCACCGAGAGGGCGGTCGTCGACCGCGTTTGGTGGCAGTTGCGGGCGTGGGTGGAGAGCGCCGGCGTTCCCGGAGGGATCGTCTCGCTCGGCATCGCTCCGTCAGACCTCTCAGGCGAGGGTCGGCAGATGGGCCTCTTCTCCGACGAGTCGAGCCTGGTGGAGACCAAGCGCGCCCTGGCTCGGGCACAAGCACTGGTCGGCCCTGACATGGTGCTGCAGGGGAGGCCACAGGGTGGGAGATTGCCGGGGGAGCGGGTGAGCTGGAGCCGGTGGGGCGAGGAGGCGGCCGCCCCGGAGCGCGACCCGACCGCGCCCTGGCCCGGGGCTACGCCCTCGCCCAGTCCTGCGCTGGTCTTGGAGAAGGCGGCGCCGCTCGAGGTGGAGTGGGACGGAGGGATGCCGTCGCGGGTGCGCCTCGGGTCGCGATGGGAGCCGGTGCTGACCTGGAGCGGCCCGTGGCGGCTCATGGGACGGTGGTGGGACGGCCGCCCCGACGCCGACCGCTATCAGATCGTCACATCGGTGGGGGCGCTCCTCTGTGTCGTCAGCGGTGGCCGTGCCTATCTGGCTGCGGTGTACGACTAGCCCCATCCACCCTGCTCGCGAGCACTAGGTGGCGTCAGGCGACACGGAATGCTCGCGAGCAGGGTGGAAGACGGGTTTGGCGACCTCCGACCCGGCCCCGTTCCTCGGCCGGAGATGTCTTCAGAACGAAGTGCGACCGCCCATGTCCTGCACCCGGGCGGCGATAAGGGTCTGGACCTGGTCCCGGAGGGATCCCACGTCTGCTTGGGTCTTGCCCGCGGTTTCGATCGGGGGGTCGATGACCACTTTTGCAGTTCCGCCGTACACCCAGGGCCGGCCGGGCTTGAACGCTTCGTACGTCCCATGGATCGACACCGGCAGGATGGGGAGCTGGCTGGCCACTGCCATGGTGAAGGCTCCCTTCTTGAACGGCTTCATGATCCCGTTCCGAGGCCGCGTTCCCTCGGCGTAAATGATCAAGCTCCGCTTCTTCTCGATCAGTTGTTTCGCCTGGCGGTTCACCACAGCGTGGATTGCGCCTCTGGCTTCCCGGTCGACCTCGATGATCCCGACGGCTCGCATGCCCTGCGCCAGCACGGGGACCCGGAACAGCTCTTTCTTCGCGAGGTAGCGGATCGGCAGCCGGACCGCGAGGAAGCAGGCCATGATGTCGAGTGTCGACAGGTGGTTGGCCACCACCACGTAGGAGCGCGACGGATCGACGTTCTGCTGACCCTCGACCTCCAGCCTCGTGCCCGAGCTCCACATCCACGCCCGGCTCCAGCCGCGGATGACCCGCTCGATCCACGGTGAGGTGTCATTGACCACTGCCAGCACCATGGCCGAAATCGCACCGATGATCGTGGCGATCACCCCCACCACCCAGGTGAGGATCGTCCGGGGCACGACGAGGAGCCATCTCACAACGGCGACGGTAGCGGTGAGCGGTGGCGCGACCCTGTACGAACGGACTTAGCCTGAGACCCGTGGAGAAGAGCGATCTTCGTCGACGGATGGTCGAGTTGGGCCCGGTGGAACCTGCGATGTCATCGGCAGTGGCCGAGCAGGTGTTCCGGTGGATGTCGGCTCGCCTGCCGGGCACAGTTGCCGCCTACCTGGCGATGGAGGAAGAGGTCGACCTCGAACACCTGTTCACGCGTCTCCCCGGGTGGAAATGGGTCCTCCCCAGGGTCGAGGACGACGGATCACTCACCCTTCGTGACCGCGACCTGCTGCGGGAGACCCACCGGTGGGGGATGGAGCAGCCCGTGGCGGCGGGCGATCCCATCCCGATCCACGAAGTCGACTTGGTCCTCGTGCCCGGGCTCGCATTCGACGAGACGGGCGGCCGCCTCGGCCGCGGCAAGGGCTACTACGACGAACTCCTCGGCGTCCGACGCCGCGACTGCGTGGCCGTCGGAGTGACGACTGCCGCCCGGGTCGTGGCGGAGGTGCCGATTGAGGACCATGACGTCCGGGTCGACTTCCTCGCCACCGAGAGTGCCGTCATTATCTGTCGTTCCCGACGGACCGACTAGGCCGGCCAGAACCGGATCTGGGTGGGCGTGATGATCACGGCCTCGCCCGCAGGAGCCTGCGTCGCGTACTGGGGGTATTTGGCGACCAGCGCCGCCTGAGCCGCCTCCCACTCCGGTCCGTCCGTGACCACCCTGGCGTCGCCGTCGACCCGGACCCACCAGAGCCGAGCCCAATCGTCTTCGTAGTGGTGGGCCATGAGGCTCACATGCGGGTTGGCCTCGATGTTGACGAGACGCTGGAGTCGGCGGCCGGTTTTCGGCTTCCAGTCGACCATCGTCACGATGCGTCCGTCTTCGACAGCGAAGGTCACGGGCACCTGGTGCGGCCACCCATTGGGCCCGACGGTGCCCAACGCCGCGACCGGCGCGCGGGCGAGCAGGTCCCAAGGGTCATTCATCGATGACCTTCTCCAAGGCGCGGGACGCTGCCTCGGCCCATCGCGCGTGTCCCCTCGGGCTGACGTGGAAGAGGTCTTGTGACCACAGCGAGCGGTCCCGGATCCATGTGTCCCGGTCGTCGTCGCGGTGATCGGAGACGGAGGCTCCGTGCCGCTCCGCAACCTTGTGGTGGATGCGGTGGTAGGCCGCCGACCGACGAGTCATCATCGACCGCAGCGGCTCTTTGAGGCGAGGGATCGTGCCCAGGTCGCCGACACCGCTCAACACCACCTCGATCCCCGCGGAGCGGAGCGGGATCACGATCGCCTCGAGGTCGCGGGCGAATGCCCGGAGCGGTACGCCACGGATGGCGTCATTGGCGCCGACCGAGATTATGGCGATGTCAGGCCGCATCTGAAGGGTCGCCTCGAGCTGGCCGTTGAGGACGTCCGCCGCCCTGGAGCCACCAACCGCGAAGGACCGAAGGAGGACATGGCGACCGCGCTCGGCCAACCCGCGCATCGCAATGCGGACCCAGGTCTCGTCGGGGTGGGAGACACCCGGGGCAGTCACCGACGAGTCGCCCAAGACGGCGATTCGGATCGTCGGGTCGTCGGGATCACCGAACGCGCCGGACGGATCGAACTCAGGGAGCCGGGGCGCTGGGCGGAGCACTGCGTACGCGGCTTCGGCGCCTACGAGCGCGACGACGAACCATGCGCCGCGACGCACCAGCTTCCAGGGCACGGCCTAGGCGCTGGCAGCGCGCTCGATGCGCGCTTTGAGGCCGAAGCGGCCCGTCGCCTCCCTGAGGTCGACAACCGCTCCGACTGCTGCCGCAAACGCGTTGGGATCGTCAGGGGTGAAGTCGAAGGTCTCGTCGCCGATCGTCAGTTCGAACCTGTAGATCGACTTCCTCTCGGCGTTGATCGTCTCGAGGGGCCAGGAGCCGAGTTGACGTCTCCCCGCAGCGATCCGGAACCGGCCATCTTCCACATCGATGAGCACGGTCGACGGTTCGAGCCCCACACCCTGCAGCCGTCCTGTGTAGTTAGACATTGCCCTGACAATCTACTCACGTTTGGGGCTCCGTGCATCAGGAGATTCCCGCCACTCTGGGTACAGTCATTTCAGGATGAGTGAGGCCCAGGAAGCAGAAGCGGGCGTAGCCGCGACCCATCGGGTCCGTTTCGTCACCGCCACCTCCCTGTTCGACGGCCACGACGCCTCGATCAACATCTTCAGGCGCATCCTTCAGGCCGCGGGCGCCGAAGTGATCCATCTCGGACACAATCGGACCGCCCTCGAGATCGTCGAGGCCGCCATCGACGAGGACGCCCATGCCATCGCGATCACCTCCTACCAGGGCGGGCACATGGAGTTCTTCCGCTACATGCGTGACCTGCTCGTGGAGCGCAACGCCGGGCACATCCGCCTCTTCGGTGGAGGGGGCGGGACCATCCTGCCTCGCGAAGGCGAAGAGCTGGCCGAGTACGGCGTCACCCGCGTCTATTCGCCCGACGACGGGCGGGCGCTAGGAATGCAGGGGATGGTTGACGACATGCTCGCCTCCGCCGACTTTCCGACGGGCCAGATCCCGGACGACCTCGACCTGGGCTCCCTCAGCACCGGGGAACGGGGGCGCATCGCCAACTTGATCTCCGCTGCCGAGAACTACGGCGACAAATACGACGACGTGTTCGACGAGGTCGAGAGGCTGGCCGCGGCCTCCACCGCGCCGGTGGTGGGGATCACCGGCACCGGCGGCTCGGGGAAGTCGAGCCTGGTCGACGAGCTTTTGCGGCGGCTGCTGGCCGACTTCGGCGACCTCACGATCGCCGTGATCTCCGTGGACCCGTCGAAGAGGCGGTCCGGCGGCGCCCTCCTCGGCGACCGGATCCG
>CAZGWX010000055.1:0-3294 GCA_964529515.1 uncultured Acidimicrobiaceae bacterium | reverse complement strand
GATGGCGTGGGGCTGCTCATGGATCTCCTTGAGCATGAAGGTCGGATATCCACCCTTTTCCGCAGCCTCGAAGTCCCACTCGACCTTTCGGTGCTCAGGCTCGATCTCGGTGCCCTCCAAGTCGAAGACACGCACCGAGTCCGGGCGCACCTCGACGATGCGATCGTCGTCGACAATGATCATCTCCCGGGTGTGCTCCAGGAATGCAGGGATGTCCGAAGCGAGGAAGTTCTCACCGTCACCGCGTCCGACGACAAGGGGTGAGCCGCGGCGAGCTCCCACGATCACGCCAGGCTCGCCCCGGCGCATTACAGCGAGGGCAAGGGAGCCTTCAGCGCGCAGCATTACCTGTCGAACGGCCTCGACCAGCGGGAGATCGGCCATCTGGCCCAGCAGATTCGCCACCACCTCGGTGTCGGTGTCGGAGACGAAGCGATGCCCGGCGGCCATCAGCTCCTGCTTGAGCTGGCGCCAGTTCTCGATGATCCCGTTGTGCACGACGACGACGTCACCGTCGTCGTCCAGATGTGGATGCGCGTTGATGGTGTTGGGGGCGCCATGGGTGGCCCAGCGAGTGTGCCCGACCCCGGCGACGGCAGGCGCCGGTGACTCCCTGCCGACCAGCTCGATCAGGTCGGCCATCCGGCCCGTTGTCTTGATCACGTCCATCGAATCGGGACGGACGAGGGCGACTCCTGCCGAGTCATAGCCCCGATATTCCAACCGGGACAGCCCCGGCAACAAGACGTCGACGGCCTGACGCGGCCCTACATATCCGACGATTCCGCACATGTGCGCATCTCCTTCGTGTGGAGGGCGCGAACACAGAAGACCTCCGACTCTCAGTCGGAACCCATCGTGGGGCCTCTGTTCCTGGGATCGCTCCCGGGTTTTCAACCCGCACGTGACGACCGTGGCTGGCCGGGAAGGCATCCGCCGAATCTTTCGATGACCTTCCTCCTCGTCACCTCACCGAAATGAGGCCTGGCGCTGTGTGTTGTCGGTCTTGCCTGCTCTTAGCCCACCTGCTCCTTCAACGACTGCCTGGCCGCTTCGGCCAGGACATCAGCGTACCTTCTCGCTTCAGCTTCGGAAACCGCTTCCACCATGATCCGGATCAGTGGCTCGGTCCCGGATGGCCGGACCAGGACGCGACCCGACTCGCCCAGCGTGGCCTCAACATCACGCACGGCCCTCCACATGTCAGCCGCGTCCTCGATGTCACTGACTCGCCCCACGGGCACGTTGACCAGCACCTGCGGGTACTCGGTCATGGCTGCGGCCCGCAGCTCCCGAAGCTCCTTGCCGGTGCCGGCGACCACGTTGAGGAGTTGCACCGCAGTCAACAGACCGTCACCGGTCTGGGCGTGTTCGGTGAAGATGACATGACCGGACTGCTCGCCGCCGAGGAGGGCCTGATGTTCTGTCAAAGCCTCCATCACATAGCGGTCTCCGACCTTGGTCTCCACAACGTCGATTCCTGCCTCCACCATGGCCTTCCGGAACCCGAGGTTCGACATCACTGTCGCCACGATCGTGTTCCCCTTGAGGCGGCCCTGCTCCTTCATGTGCTGTGCGATCACCGCCATGATCACGTCGCCGTTGGCCACCCGGCCGTCCTCGTCGATGGCCACCAGTCTGTCGGCGTCGCCGTCGAAAGCGAGCCCGATGCGGCCGTCGGCGAGTGACGCCAGGGCCTCCGGGTGGGTGGCGCCGCAGCCGTCGTTGATGTTGTTGCCGTTGGGCTCGGCGCCGAACACCGCCACGTCGGCCTTGAGGCGGGTGAACAACTCGGGAGCCGCTTTGTATGCAGCCCCGTGGGCGCAGTCGAGCGCCACCTCGAGGCCGGACAGTGAGTATCGCGAGGTCGAGGCGAGGTGGTCGATGTAGCCCGCCATGCCTTCGGTGTCCTCGATGCGATAGCCGATCGAGCTGCCGACAGCCGACGACATGCCGCCGGACCTCAGCCGCTCCTCGAGCTCGCGTTCCACGACATCTGCGAGCTTGGTGCCCCGGGCCGCCAGGAGCTTGATCCCGTTGTCCCCCGCCGGGTTGTGCGAGGCCGATACGACCGCACCCATGGTTGCCGAGGTGGACTCGGTCAGATAAGAGATGCCCCCGCTCGGCATGACGCCGACGTCGACGGTGTCGATGCCCGATGCGTGGAGACCCGCCTGGAGCGCCGAGGACAGCATCGAGCCGGAGCGCCGCGTGTCACGGCCCACAACCACAGGACCGGACCGCAGATATCCGCCCGCAGCGCGGCCGATGGCCATCGCCAGTTCAGGGGTCAGATCGGAGCCCGCCACTCCACGGACGCCGTCGGTACCGAAGATGGGCCTGCCGGCGTCGAGAAGCCGACGGAGGTCGGACATGGGGTGACCCTACCGCTTGGTGTATTGAGGAGCGCGCCGGGCCTTCTTCAACCCGTACTTCTTGCTCTCCACCACGCGAGCGTCCCGCGTCAGCATTCCCGCCTTGCGCAGGGTGGGGCGCAGATCGGGATCGAGGGCGACGAGCGCTCGTGAAATGCCAAGGCGCAGGGCATCGGCCTGGCCGGTCGTCCCGCCGCCATCGAGCGTGGCATCCACGTCGTAGCGTCCCTGTGTCTGCGTGATGTTGAAGGGCTCGAGGACTTTCAGCCTGACCGCCATCGTCGGGAAGAACGCTTCCAGCGCCTTGCCGTTGAGAGTGACCTGGCCGGAACCGTCATGAAGCCTGACCCGTGCCACCGACTCCTTGCGACGGCCGGTTGCCTGGACGAGGGGCTTGGTCATGCCTCCACCTTTCGAATCTGGAAATCGAGCGCAGCCGGGGCCTGAGCCTCGTGCGGATGGTCCGGCCCTGCGTAGACCTTGAGCTTCTTGATCATCTTGCGGCCGAGCTTGCTCTTGGGGAGCATGCCCCGCACCGCCCGCTCCACGATCGCCTCAGGGCGGCGTTCACGAAGGCTTTCGAACGTCTCCGCCTTGATGCCCCCCGGATATCCGGAGTGCCGGTAGTAGATCTTGGTGCGGCTCTTGTCCGAAGTCACAGCCACCTTCTCGGCGTTGATGACGACGACGAAGTCGCCGGTGTCGACGTGCGGCGCGTAGATGGGCTTGTGCTTACCCCGGAGCACGCAGGCGATCTCCGAGGCCAGGCGTCCCAGGGGGAGGCCGTCAGCGTCCACGACGTGCCAGGCGCGCACGATGTCGGCGGCCTTGGGCGAATATGTCTTGTTTGCAGTCATGCTGTCTTCAGTCTCCTCGCACAACGAACTGCGGGGATCCTCGTGGGAATCGGCTCCCGGGC
>CAZGWX010000054.1:0-3516 GCA_964529515.1 uncultured Acidimicrobiaceae bacterium | reverse complement strand
CTGACCGGGAAGTACACGCAGAACCCGCGGTTGTTGCCTGGCGCGTAGGGCCGTACCGGCCTGAGGAACCGACCCCCTACCCCCGGCCGCGCGTCGCTCGGCCGGCGGGACCTTCCCCCACTGCGGGGGGGACTAATCCTTTGGCCTAGCTCTCGCTGATTGTCACCTTGTTGATGACCACTTCCTCCTTGGGGCGGTCACCGGGGTCGGTGGCAGTGGTGGCGATGGAGTCGACGACATCTAGACCGGAGGACACCTTCCCGAAGATGGTGTAGGCGTGGGGCAGGCCGGTATCGACGTGGCAGATGAAGAACTGGCTGCCGTTGGTGTTGGGACCGGCGTTGGCCATGGCGACGGTGCCGCGCTTGTAGTCGCCAGGGCCTTCGAGCTCGTCGCGGAAGTTGTATCCAGGCCCGCCGCGGCCGGTTCCCGTCGGGTCTCCGCCCTGGATCATGAATCCCTCGATGACGCGGTGGAAGATGACGCCGTCGTAGTAGCCGTCCCGGGCGAGGAAGACGAAATTGTTCACAGTGGTGGGGGATCGCTCGGCGTCGAAGTCGATCACGATCTCGCCGTGAGAGGTGTCGAGCGTTGCCTGATACTTCTTGGACAGGTCGAGCGTGAAGTCGGGCTGGGAGTCGTAACGCTTGTGCATGCTCAAGCGCCGAGGAAGTACGCGGGCGTGTTGCCGTCGCGCCATTTGATGGAACAGCCCATCGAAGGGTGCTGCTCGGAGAGCGGGCTGTCACCGGCGAGGGCGGCATCGACCGCGTCCCGCAGGTCGGAGCCGGTGACTTCGACACCGCTGTTGGGCCGGCTCTCGTCGAAGCGACCCCGGTAGACCAGCTTCATGTCGCCGTCGAAGAGGAAAAAGTCCGGGGTGCACATCGCGCGGTAGGCAGCCGCCACCGACTGGTCCTCGTCGACGAGATAGGGGAACCGGTAGCCGTGGGTCTCGGCCTCGATCTTCATCTTCTCGGGGGAGTCGTCCGAATAGGCCTCGGAGTCGTTGGAGCAGATCCCTACGATCCCCAGGCCGCTTTCGGCGTAGTCGGCGCTGAACTGCGCCAGCCCGGTGCGGATGTGCTGCACGTAAGGGCAGTGGTTGGACAGGAACACAACGAGCAATGCGTCCTTGTCGGCGAAGTCGGCGAGCGAGACTTTGTCGCCGCTGACCGCATCTATGAGCGAAAAGTCTGGAGCTTCGGTGCCGAGGGGGAGCATGGTTGATGTGACTGCCATAGGGCCATGGTACCCGGTGCTCGGTCACAGCCACCCGGGCAGCAGTTAGCCTGTCCTCATGGCACACGCACCCTTCGGCCATGTCGCCACTGCCATGGTCACCCCGTTCGGCGCCGACGGAGAAGTCGATCACGAGGCCGCCTGGCGGCTGGCGCGCCACCTCGCCGAGACCGGTACCGATTGCTTGGTAGTCACCGGCACGACGGGTGAGTCGCCCACACTCACCGACGCCGAGAAGCTCGCCCTCTATCGGACCGTCATCGACGCCGTCACCGAGAAGGACACTCAGGTCATGGCCGGGACCGGCACCAACGACACCCGTCACTCGGTGGAGTTGACCGAGAAGGCCGCCGAGATGGGAGCTGACGGAGTGCTCGCGGTGACCCCCTATTACAACCGGCCCACCCAGGCCGGGATGATCGCCCACTTCGAGGCCATCGCCGCAGTCGGCCTCCCTGTGATGCTGTACAACATCCCGAGCCGCACCGGTTCGCTGATCGACGTCGAGACGCTTGCCACCCTCGCCGGGAACCCCAATATCGCTGCCGTCAAAGACGCAGTCGGGAGCGCGGGCTTCACCTCACGCACCGTCAACCTCGCTCCAAGCCTGCCCATCTACTCGGGCGATGACGCCATGACTCTCCCGATGATGTCGCTCGGTGCGGTCGGGGTGGTCAGCGTGGCGTCGCACCTCGCCGGCCTTCCGATCCGCGACTTGGTTCGAGCCGCGTATGCCGGCGACTGGGACGAGGCCCGGCGTCTCCACAACCTGCTCCTGCCGCTTTTCGAGGCCTGCTTCCTCGAACCCAACCCCTCGCCGGTCAAGGCCGGCCTGAACCAGTTCTGGGGTTCAGTGGGCGGGGTGAGGCTGCCGCTCCTCGAAGCCTCTTCCGACACTCTGGCTGCGATCGAGAAGGCACTCGGGGCCGTCAGCGGCCTGTGAGCGTCTCAGTCACCTTCCTCGGCGGCCTCGGCGAGATCGGCCGCAACTGCGCCGCTCTCGAGGTCGAAGGCCGCATCCTCCTCATCGACGTCGGGCTGATGTTCCCCGAGGAGGAGATGCTCGGGGTCGATCTCGTGTTCCCAGACTGGTCGTGGCTACTGGAGCGCAAAAAGGACGTGGAGGCCGTCGTCCTCACCCACGGGCACGAGGACCACATGGGCGCCCTCGCCTACTTCCTCCGCGACCTCAACGTCCCGGTTTACGGGACCCGCCTCGCCGTCGAACTCGCCCGGGGCCGAATCGAGGAGCTGGGTGTCGAGGCCGATTTGCGACCCACGCCGTTCAAGAAGTGGATCGATCACAAGCCGTTCAAGTTCATGTACATCCCGGTGACCCACTCGGTCCCCGACGCGGCAGGCATCGCATTCGACACGCCTGAAGGTCTGATCGTCCACTCGGGCGACTTCAAGCTGGACACCACGCCCATCGACGGTGTCACTACCGATCTGCCGGCCTTCGCCACCCTCGGTCGCCGCGGAGTCCGTTTGCTCTTGTCCGATTCCACCAACGCCGAACGCCCGGGATTCGAACCTTCGGAGGGCTCTGTGCGGCGTCCCATAACCAGCGTGATCCTCGACGCACCAGGGCGGGTGGTGGCTGCGTGCTTCTCGTCGCACGTCCATCGGGTCCAGCAGATCGTCGACGCCGGCCTCGAGGCCGGCCGGACCATTGCCTTCATCGGCCGATCGATGGAGAAGAACACCGCCATTGCCACTGAACTCGGCCTGCTCGATCTGCCCCCGGACCGCATGCGGGACATTCGGGAGATCGACGAGCTGCCTCCGGAGCGGCAGCTGATCATAACGACCGGCAGCCAGGGGGAGCCCTTCGCCGCTCTGTCGCTCATGTCGCACGGCCGTCATCGCCATGTGGAAGTGGGGAAGGGCGACACGGTGCTGATCTCGGCCCGTCCCATCCCCGGGAACGAGACGGCAGTCTCCAAGGTGATCTCCAACCTGATCCGTCGTGGCGCCTATGTCGTCCATGGCCAGAACGCCCCGGTGCACGTGTCGGGCCATGCGAGGCGGGAGGAGTTGCTGACGTTCATCAACATCATCCGGCCTCGTGCCTTTGTCCCAGTCCACGGCGAGTACCGGCACCTGGACGCTCACGCCAGCCTGGCCGAGGAGCTGAACGTGCCGTTCGTGGCGGTCCTGGAAGACGGCGACCGGATCGTCCTCGACGGGAAACGCACCGAGGTGGAGAGGGGAGCGGTGCCTGCGGGATACGTCTATCTCGACGGGTCCTCCGTCGGGGACGTGCGCGGCGGC
>CAZGWX010000053.1:0-9158 GCA_964529515.1 uncultured Acidimicrobiaceae bacterium | reverse complement strand
GCAACGACTCGGTCGAGCGGTAGGCATTGAGCAGACCGGGAGGGACGATGTCCTCGGCCTTCTTGCCCCGCAAGCGGGCGACATCGTCGGGGCGACGCTGACCGGTCAGGGCGTTCATCGCAGCCTTGGCCACGTTGAGATGGGTCGGCGATCCGAGCGACTTGGCGAGGGCATCCTTGACACCCGCAGCCTCGAGGATCTGCCTGACCGCCCCACCGGCGATGACACCGGTTCCGGGTGCGGCCGGCTTGATCAGCACCCGAGAAGCGCCGTGCTCACCGATCTGCTGATGGACTACCGTCTGGCCGGCCATGGGGATCTCGACCATGTCGCGGCGAGCGATCTCCATGCCTTTCTGGATGGCAGCGGGGACTTCTTTGGCCTTACCGTATCCGACGCCGACCTTGCCGTTACCGTCGCCGACGACAACCAGCGCGGTGAAGCTGAAGCGACGCCCACCCTGGACCACTTTGGACACCCGGTTGATCTGGATCACCCGCTCGTCGTATTGGCTCTGCTCCGAGCCCGGTCTCTGCTGGCGTGCCATAACTAAAACTCCAGTCCTGCCTCGCGGGCGGCTTCGGCCAGTGCCTTCACCCGGCCGTGGTACTTGTTTCCGCCCCGGTCGAAGACGACGGCGGCGATGCCCGCGTCCTTGGCCCGGGCACCGATCAGCGCGCCCACCTTGGCTGCCGTGTCGACGGTGAGCGTTTCTGAGCGGAGATCCGCTTCAGCCGAAGACGCGGCTGCAAGGGTGGATCCGCTGACGTCATCGATCACCTGGGCGTATATGTAGCGGTTGCTGCGGTATACCGCGAGACGGGGACGCTCCGTTGTGCCGCGCAGACGACGGCGCACCCGCGTGTGGCGGCGCTGCCGGGCGTCCTGGCGTGATCCTCTCATCACTTCCCTGCCTTCCCGGCCTTGCGCCGGATCTTCTCGCCCGCATACCTGATGCCCTTGCCCTTGTACGGCTCGGGCGGGCGGATCTTGCGAATGTCGGCTGCGACCTGGCCGACCCGCTCCTTGTCGATGCCGCTGATGATGACTCTCGTCGGCTCCGGCACTTCGAAAGTGATCCCCTCGGGTGCCTCCACGTAGACCGGGTGGCTGAATCCGAGCTGGAACTCGATGCCCGAGCCCTTCATCGCCGCGCGGTAGCCGACGCCGTGGATCTCGAGCGACTTGCTGTATCCCTCGGCGACGCCGGTCACCATGTTGAAGACCAGGGCCCGGGTCAGGCCGTGAAGAGCCCGCGCTTCGCGCGAGTCGTCGGCCCGGGAGACCATCAGGGTGCCGTCGGACAGGTCCAATGACACCCGGTCGCTGAAGGAGCGGGCGAGCTCGCCCTTGCTCCCCTTGACCTTGAGGGTGGTCCCCTCGATGGTGACGTCCACGCCGCTGGGGACGGTCACGGGCATCTTTCCGATACGACTCATCTCACCAAACCTCACACACGATCTCGCCACCGAGACGCCGGCGACGGGCCTCGCGGTCGGGCATCAGCCCCTGGCTCGTGGAGACCACGGCAACGCCGATGCCACCCTGGACACGGGGGAGCTCGCCCGCACCGCGGTACACGCGATGACCGGGCCTCGAGACCCGCCGCAGCCCGAGGATGGCGGGACTGCGACGCTCGCCGTAGCGCAGCACCAGCTCGAGGGTCCGAGCATGGCCGTCACCGGTGACTTCGAAGCGGTCGATGAACCCCTCCGCAGCGAGGATCTCGGCGATGCCGGCCTTCATTTTCGAGGCCGGCATGACGACGCGCTCGTGCCCCACCGCCACCGCGTTGCGGATGCGGGTCAGCATGTCGGCGATCGGGTCTGTGACCACGCCTGTGCTCACCATGAGGCCTTCCTAACTCCGGGAAGCTCGCCCCGTGAGGCCAGCTCCCGTACACAGATGCGACACATTCCGAAGTCGCGCAGGTACGCACGGGCCCTGCCACAGCGGCTGCAGCGGTTGTAGCCGCGCACCTTGAACTTCGGCTTGCGATTCGCTTTGGCGATCATTGATTTCTTGGCCATAAATCCTCCTCAGACCTCGGCCGAGACCTTGCGGAACGGGAACCCGAAGGCGTCGAGCAGGGCTTTCCCGTGCTCGTCGTTCTCGGCCGTGGTCACGATGGTGATGTCGAGGCCCCTCGTTGCGGTCACCCGGTCGAAGTCGATCTCGGGAAAGATCAGCTGCTCCGAAGCGCCGACGCTGTAGTTGCCCCTGCCGTCGAATGCCCGAGGGTTGAGACCGCGGAAATCGCGGACCCGGGGAATGGCGACGGCGAGCAGACGATCGAAGAACTCCCACATGTGCGCTCCACGCAGAGTCACGCTCACGCCCACCGGCATGCCCTCGCGCAGCTTGAACTGAGCGATGGACTTGCGGGCCCGGTTGATCTTCGGCTTCTGCCCGGCGATCAGGCCCAACTCCTCGAGAGCGTCGTCGACGACCTTCTTGTCGGACACGGCCTCGCCGAGACCCATGTTGAGCACGATCTTCTCCATACGCGGGACGCGCATGACGTTGTCCAGACCCAACTGCTCCTTGAGCTTGGGAGCGATCTCCTCGTTGTACTTGGTCTTGAGGCGCGGCTGGTCGTTCACAGCGCACCTCCGCACTTGCGGCAAACGCGGTGCTTGCCCTTGTCGTCGACGCGGTAGGCGATACGAGTCGGGCCGCACTTCTCGCAGATGATCATCACGTTGGACACGTCGATCGGCATGTCCTTGTCGATGATTCCGCCCTGCATCGTCTGGCCGGTCGGCTTGGTGTGCCGCTTCGCCGTGTTGACACCCTCGACGAGGATCTTGTTCTTATCGGGATAGACACGGGCGATGCGTGACTCTTTTCCGGCATCCTTGCCGGCAATCACCATCACCTTGTCTCCGGTCTTCAATTTCATTGAAGGTCTCCTTCGGAGCCCGTACTGGGTACTGAGTACTGGGTACTTGGAAAAATGACCGTCTCTGTACCAAGTACCAGGTACCAAGTACGGCGAGCGAAGCGAGCCACCTATATCACCTCTGGCGCCAGCGAGACGATCCTCATGAATCGCCGCTCGCGCAGTTCGCGGGCCACGGGGCCGAAGATTCGGGTGCCCCGAGGCTGTGAGTTGTTGTCGATGATCACGCAGGCGTTGTCGTCGAACCTGATGTAGGTCCCGTCCGGGCGACGCGACTCCTTGCGAGTCCGCACGACCACGGCCTTGACCACTTCGCCCTTCTTCACGGTCCCGCCCGGGTTGGCGTCCTTGACCGCGGCGACGATGACGTCGCCGACACGGGCGTAGCGGCGGGACGACCCCCCGAGGACCCGGATGCAAAGCACCTCACGGGCTCCGGTGTTGTCCGCCACCTTGAGGCGAGATTCCTGCTGGATCATCTGGCGCGCTCCACGATCTCCACCACCCGCCACCGCTTCTGCTTCGAAAGCGGCCGGGTCTCCATGATGCGGACGGTGTCGCCGACACGGGCGTCGTTGGCCTCGTCGTGGGCGTGGAACTTGGTGCTCCGGCGAACGATCTTGGCGTAGCGGGCATGCCTGACCTGCTCGGGCACCTCCACCGTCACCGTCTTGTCACGCGTATCGGAGACGACGACGCCGACGCGCACCTTCCGGCGGGTCCGGATCTCGTTGTCACTCATCAGGCACTCTCCTCGGCGCCGGAAGCCGACGCCATCTCACGCTCTCGCATCACCGTGAGGATGCGGGCGATGTCCGTTTTCACCTGGGTGAGGCGGGCCGTGTTGTCCAGCTGGTTGGTGGCCACTTGGAAGCGCAAGTTGAAACGCTCTTCCTTGGCCTCGACCAGGGCCTGCGCCAGGTCTTCGTTACTCAGTTCTCGGATCTCGGAAGGCTTCATGAGTCTTCCCTCGTCACGAAACGAGTCTTGATGGGCAGCTTGTGACCGGCCTTGCGCATGGCCTCGCGAGCGAGGTCCTCAGGCACACCGGCGAGTTCGAACATGACGCGTCCGGGCTTGACGACGGCCACCCAAAACTCGGGGTTGCCCTTGCCCGACCCCATCCGGGTCTCGGCGGGTTTTTGCGTTACGGGCTTGTCCGGGAAGACAGTGATCCAGACCTTTCCGCCACGCTTGATCGTCCGGGTGATGGCGACACGGGTGGCCTCGATCTGGCGGGCCGTGATCCAGCCCGACTCGAGGGCCTGGAGACCGTACTCGCCGAAGGTCACGCGAGTGCCTCCCTTGGCGACTCCGCTACGGCGACCGCGATGCTGTTTGCGGTGCTTGGTCCGCTTCGGCATCAGCATGGTTCACCTCTCAGGATTTCTCCCCCACTTGTGGGGGAGTACCCCGCAGAGGGGAGGGGGTGAGTTCCGAAGTCAATTACGGCCCGACGCGCCAGAGGTCGCTGGATCATCACTCTTCCTCCGACTCGTCGGGGGTGTCCGGGCTGTTAGAAGAATCCGGGGAATCCGGGCTGTCAGAAGAATCCGGGCTCTCGGGCGACTCGGCGGTCTCCGTGGCCTCGGCGGTCTCCGTGGTCTCGGCGGTCTCCGTGGGCTCGGCGGTCTCGGTCACTTCGGTCTCCACGGCAGCTGTCGCCTCGGGTGCGACGGCGGCGACCTGGGGGGCTTCGGAGGTCTCTGCCTCGGTCGCAGGCACGTCCTCGACGACCTGCTCCTCGCGCGCGCTCTCGTACTCGACCTTGGCTTCGGCCGCGGTTGGACGGCGGCCGCCGCCGGCTTCGATGAGACGCCGGCCGGGCTTCTCCTCCAGAGCCTCGACTGGACGCTTGCCGCCACCAGCCTCGATGAGGCGTGGCTTGCCGCTCTGATCGCCCGCGGCCTCTTCCGCCCGGGACTTGATGCTCTTCTGAGTGCGCCGTGCGGGACCGCCGGTGGCCAGGTCGGCCTCTGCGGCGATGCGCTCACCGGACACCGGACGGGACGCGACAACCTCACCGCGGTACACCCACACCTTGACGCCGATGGCGCCGACGGTGGTGCGGGCGGTGGCGGTGCCGAAGTCGATGTCGGCCCTCAAGGTGTGCCGCGGCACGCGGCCCTCTCGGTACCACTCACGACGGCCCATTTCGGAACCACCGAGACGGCCCTTGCATTCGACCCTGACGCCCTCTGCGCCGGCCTTGAGAGCCGAAGCAACGGCCCGCTTCATGGCGCGGCGGAAGGCGATGCGGTTCTCGATCTGGTCGGCGACACCCCGAGCAAGGAGCGCAGCATCCAGATCGGGGTCCTTGACCTCGATGATGTTGAGCTTGACCCTGCGGTCGGTGAGCTTCTCCAGGCCGTCCCGGAGACGCTCGGCCTCGCCGCCCTTGCGGCCGATGACCACGCCGGGCCGCGCCGTGTGGATATCGACGATGAGACGGTCACGGGTGCGCTCGATGTCGATTCGAGACACGGCGCCGCGGGTGAGCTCGCCGTTGAGGAAGTCGCGGATCCTCCAATCTTCGTTGACGAAGTCGGCGTACTCACGCTGTGTGAACCACTTCGACTTCCAGTCTGTGGCGACCCCGATTCGGAACGAGTAGGGGTTCACTTTCTGACCCATGTCAGTTCACCTCCCTGTTCTTGTCGGCGACAACGATCGTGATGTGACAGGTTCTCTTGTTGATGCGCGTAGCGCGTCCCCGTGCCCGGGGCCGGAAGCGGCGGAGCGTGGGGCCCTCGTCGGCGAACGCCTCAGCGACCACGAGTTCGTCGGCATCCAGGGCGTGATTGTGCTCGGCGTTGGCGACGGCAGAAGCCAGAGCCTTCGCGATCGGTTCGGCCGCGGCACGACGGGTGAGACGGAGCACGTGCTCCGCCTCGGTCACGGGCAGCCCGCGCACGAGATCGAGCACCAGCCTCACCTTGTACGGCGACTGGCGCACGAAACGGGATTGGGCCTTGACCTTCATCGACGCGCCGCCCTCTTGTCGGCGTGACCCCGGAACGTCCGGGTGGGGGCGAACTCGCCCAGCTTGTGACCCACCATCGACTCGGAGACGTAAACCGGCACGTGTTTGCGGCCGTCGTGGACCGCGATCGTGTGCCCGATCATCTCGGGGATGATCGTGGAGCGGCGAGACCACGTCCGAACGACGCGCTTCTGACCGGAACGGTTCAATTCGTCCACCTTCTTGGCGAGGTGGTCGTCGACGACGGGCCCCTTTTTCAATGAACGCGCCATCAGCGCCTTCCCTTCTTCGTGCGGCGTCGCACGATGTACTTGCTCGAGGCCTTCTTCTTGCTGCGGGTTCGACCCTCAGGCTTGCCCCACGGGCTGACCGGGTGGCGGCCACCGGAGGACTTGCCCTCACCGCCACCGAGGGGGTGATCGACCGGGTTCATGGCCACGCCGCGAGTCTGCGGGCGGACGCCCTTCCAGCGCTTGCGACCGGCCTTGCCCAGCTTGATCAGCTCGGCCTCGGTGTTGCCCACCTGGCCGACAGTCGCCCGACAGTCGAGGGGAACCTGCCTCATCTCCCCCGAGGGGAGCCGGAGCAGAGCGATGTCGCCCTCTTTGGACATGAGCTGGACAGAGGTCCCGGCGGAGCGGGACAGCTTGGCGCCGCCCCCGGGGCGCATCTCGATGGCGTGCACCATGGTGCCGGCCGGGATGTTGCGGAGCGGCAGGGCGTTGCCTGGCCTGATGTCGGCTCCGGTGCCCGAGCTGAGGCGATCGTCGACCTTGACGCCGACCGGCGCCAGGATGTAGCGCTTCTCGCCGTCGGCGTAATTGAGGAGTGCGATTCGGGCATTGCGGTTCGGGTCGTACTCGATGGCGGCCACGCGGGCGGGGATCCCGTCCTTGTTGCGGCGGAAGTCGATGACGCGGTAGCGCTGCTTGTGGCCGCCGCCGCGATGGCGCGAGGTGACGCGGCCATACGTGTTGCGACCACCGGACTTGGTCTTGGTGTCCAGGAGCGACTTCTCGGGCGTGTCCTTCGTGATCTCGGAAAAATCCGCGACCGTCTGGAATCGGCGCCCTGCCGAAGTCGGCTTCCTCTTCTTCACTGACATTGCTTCACACCCCGAACAAATCGATCGAATTGCCCTCGGCCAGGGTGACCAGAGCACGCTTGGTGTCCTTGCGCTTGCTGATCCGGTAACCGAATCGGGTGCGCTTTCCCGTGCGGTTCATGGTGTTCACGCGGAGCACCTTGACGTCGAAGATCGTCTGCACCGCGTCGCGGATCTCCTCCTTGTTCGACCGGGGGTCGACCTCGAAGGTGTAGGTGTTGGCGCGCTCGATGAGGTCGTAGGTCTTCTCCGAGACGACCGGCGCCAGGATCACGTCGTAGGCGCTCTTCATCAGCCGTCACCTCCCTCTTCCTTGACGAAATCGCTATCGCTGACCTCGTACGAGCTGGCACGGCCGACTGCTCCGACGGTGTGCGAGGTGAAGACCACGTTGTCCGCCCAGAGCACGTCGTAGGCGGTGAGGTGACCGGGCTCGACGACCCGGGTCTCCGTCAGGTTGCGGAACGACTTGCCGGCGACGTTGTCAAGCTGGCTGATCACAACGAGGGTCTTACCGGAGGCACCGATCGTCCCGAGGAGGCCCTTGGCCTGCTTGGTCTTGGGTGCCGACCAGTCGAACTCCTCCACGACCAGCACTGCCTCTTCGGAGGCGCGGGCCGATAGGGCGCTGCGAAGGGCAAGGCGTTTCATCTTCTTCGGAGTTCGCTGGGCGTAGTCGCGAGGCTTCGGCCCATGGGCGACACCGCCACCGGTCCACTGCGGCGAGCGGATCGACCCGTGGCGGGCACGGCCGAGGCCTTTCTGGCGCCACGGCTTCCTGCCGCCGCCACGGACTTCGGCGCGGGTCTTGACACTGGCAGTGCCGGAACGGGCTGCCGCCAACTGGGCGGTCACCACCTGGTGGAGAACGTCGAGGTTGGGCTCGATGCCGAAGACTTCTGCGTCGAGGTCGATCTCACCGGCGCGGGAGCCGTCTGACTTGAACAGGGGGGCCTTGACGTCAGCCACGGGCCTTCACCGCCTCTCTGAGGAGCACAACCGAGCCCTTCGGGCCGGGGACCGCTCCGCCGAGGAGCAGAAGCCCCCGATCGGCGTCGACGCTGACGACGTCGAGATTGAGGGTGGTCACCTTCTCGCCGCCCATCCGGCCAGCCATCCGCATGCCCTTGAACACACGGGCGGGCGTGGCGCAGGCGCCGATCGAGCCCGGAGCGCGGTGCTTCTTGTGGTTGCCGTGGGAGGCGCCCTGGCCGGAGAAGCCGTGACGCTTCATGACACCGGCGAAGCCCTTGCCCTTGGAGACACCGGACACGTCAGCCTTGACGCCGGCCTCGAAGATCTCGGTGACGCTGATTTCCTGGCCCACCTTGTACTGCGACGGGTCGTCGACGCGAACTTCGACGAGGTGGCGGGTCGGGTCGACACCGGCCGCGGCGAAGTGGCCTTGTGCCGCCTTGTTGGCCTTCTTGACTTCGCCGTAGGAGATCTGGATGGCGTCGTAGCCGTCGGTCTTCATTGTCTTGACCTGGACGACCTGCACCGGGCCAGCCTTGACGACCGTCACCGGGATTGCCCGTGAGGCATCGTCGAAGACCTGGGTCATGCCCAATTTGGTTCCAAGAATCGCTCTGGGAAAGGTCATACCGCGACCTCTCTGGTACTTGGTACTGAGTACTTGGTACTTGGAACTCTCGGTACCAAGTACTCGGTACCAGGTACAGCGAGCGCAGCGAGCCTGTTCACAGCTTGATCTCCACTTCCACCCCGGCCGGAAGCTCGAGACGCATCAGGGAGTCGACCGTCTTCGGGGTCGGCTCCAAGATGTCGATGAGGCGCTTGTGGATCCGCATCTCGAAGTGCTCACGGGAGTCCTTGTGCACGTGCGGGCCACGGATCACGCAGTAGCGGTGGATCTCGGTGGGCAGCGGCACCGGGCCCTTGATTCGGGCCTGAGTGCGGAGCACGGTCTCCGTGATCTTCTTCGAAGACTCATCGACCACGTTGTGGTCGTAAGCCTTCAAACGGATGCGGATCTTCTGTTCGCTCATTTGGTGATCTTTGTTACGCGGCCGGCGCCGACAGTGCGGCCACCCTCACGGATCGCGAACCGCAAACCCTCATCCATAGCGATCGGGTTGATCAACTCCACAGTCATCTCCGTGTTGTCCCCCGGCATCACCATCTGCGTCCCCTCCGGCAAAGTCACC
>CAZGWX010000052.1:0-9853 GCA_964529515.1 uncultured Acidimicrobiaceae bacterium | reverse complement strand
ATCTGCGGGGCGAGGAACTCCCCGGCGAAGATGTTGCCCTCGGTCAGCCCCACCGTCCTCTCGATGTCGAGTGGCGTGACCACCTCGCGGTGCAGGACCAAGGTCCCGAACCCGGGGAAGATCTCTTCGAGCCGGGCCTGGACGGTGTCGCCCAGGTTGTCCCGCTCGGTGTCCCAGTCGCTGTCCTTCAACTCGTATGGGGTGTACTGGATGAAGCACGACATGACTGCTTTGCCGGGGGGCGCCATGTCAGGGTCGATGTTGGACTGGATGCAACCGTCGATGTAGGGGCGCTGGCTGAACTGGCCGTACTTGGCGTCGTCGAAGGCCCGCTCCAGGTAGTCCAGACTCGGTCCGATGTTGAGGAACCCCCGCAGGTGGTCGTTTCCGTCCAGACCGGGGAAGGTCGGGTTGGCATCGAGGGCGAAGTTCACCTTCGACGACGTGCCCTGGAACCGGTAGCGGCGGATGTCGTCGACCAGGTCGGTGGGGAGCTCCCGCGGCTCGACCAGCTGCATGAAGGTCCGCCGCGGGTCGAGAGCGCTGACCACGACAGGAGCGCCGAACTCCGTTCCGTCCTCCAGCGCGACGCCGGTAGCCCGGCCGTTCTTGGTGATGACGCTCTCCACCGGCGACTCGAGCCGGATCTCGGCCCCGAACGCCTCTGCGGCCCGGGCCAGCACCTGGGTGAAGCCCCCGTTGCCGCCCTTGTGAAACGCCCACGTCCCGTACGAGCCGTCGTACTCCCCGAAGGAGTGGAACAACAGGACGAGACCGGAACCTTGGGAGCGGGGTCCGACCTTGGAGCCGATGATCCCGGACGAGGCCAGCCAGCCCTGCATGATGGCGGTCTCGAAATAGTCCTCGAGGATGTCCGCTGAGCTGCCGGTGAGCAGCCGCACGAGGTCGTGGAGGACCCTTGGCGGCAGATCCGCCAGATAGGACCCGATGGCGGCCATGCGGGCTCGCTCCTCGGGGTCTTTGGAGGTGATGTCGGGAGGGATGGAGTCCATCAGCGGCTTGATGGCGTGGACCACCTGACTCATCATGTGGCCGTACGCCAGGTAGGCGTCGGCGTCGTGGGGGGAGTGGCGGGCGATCTCGTGGAGGTTCTCGTTCTTGTCCTTCCCCAAGAACAGGTAGTCGCCGTCGTCGGTGGGGGCGAAGGTGGACGGCATCTGGAGCGGCATGAACCCGTGCTTGGGGAGCTCCAACTCCTGGATGATCTCGGGTCGGAGCAGGCTGAGTGCGTAGGAGAAGGTCGTGAACTGGAACCCGGGGTGGAGCTCCTCGGTAATCGCAGCACCGCCCACGATGTGGCGGCGCTCCAGGATGAGTGTCTTCAGTCCCGCCTTGGCCAGGTAGGCACCGTTGATCAGGCCGTTGTGGCCTCCTCCGATGACGATGGCGTCGTAGTGGTTCTTTGCTGACATCTCCTACCTCAGGCAGTCTTTCGGGGCGGGTTGTAAAAGGGGAGTCGGGTCACCTCGGCGCCGACCATGTCGTAGCGGTGGTCGATGGTCACCTCGAGCTGGAGGCGGGTTCCCGCCGCGGCCATGCCCGGTTCGACCCGGGCGATGCCGATGTGACGCTGCAGGATCGGCGAGTACAGGAAGCTGGGCGTCCAACCGACCTGGCGGTCGTCAGTGTCGTAGAGCATGTGCTCACCATGGTGAGGGCTGTGATCCTTCGGTGGGACGAGGCCGCGCTCGTTGTAGACCCGGTCCCAGTCCCGCCAGTCGGCGACGATCCCCACCGTCTTCCACCGGGAGGTCTTGTCGGCGATCTCCTTCTCGATGGCGCTCCGGCCGATGAACGGGCGGCCTTCTTCGGCCAGGTCCCGGAACATCCAGCCCATGCCCAGTTCCAGCGGTGTCGACCGCTGGTCATCGTTCCAGCCATAGCGGGCCGACTCGAAGTCGACGTCGATGAGGATCAGTCCCGCCTCGACACGGGTGATGAGAAGCGAGTTCTGTCCGGCCGGGATCACTCCGTAGGGCGCCGCGACCTCGAAGAGACGGTCCCAGACCCCAACCGCGTCGTCCGCCTCCACCCAGATCTCGAAACCGAGGTCGCCGGTGTAGCCGGTACGAGAGACGGTGACGGCGGCGTCGCCGATCTTGGCCGGTGTCAGGTGGAAATATCCGATGCCGGTCATCTCCGGGGCGATCTGGACGAGCACATCTCTCGCGTAGGGCCCCTGGAGTGCCAAGGCACCGAGGGCGGCCGACTCGTCTTCGATCTCCACCGAGAGGCCCCCGGCTTGGTCCGCGAAGTACGCCATGTTGGCCCGCGCCGTGGTGAGCAGGAAGTCGTCGTCCGACATGCGGAGCACGACACCGTCCTCGAGGACCCACCCATCGTCGTCGCACCAGACGGTGTAGTGGGCCTGACCCGCCCGGCATTTGCGGATATCCCGGGCCAGCAGGCCCGACAGGTACTTCTCGGCATCGCGGCCCCGGATGCGGTACTTGAAGAGAGGCGAGGTGTCGATGACCCCGGCCGAGTTGCGGATCGCCCAGTACTCGAACTTGTCGGACATCCGGTATCTGTCCGCCGACAGGTAGCCGGCCCAGTGGCTCCACAGGCCGGTCTTGTTGGCCTCGGCCGTGCGTGGATGGAAGGGGGTCTGCTGGATCATTCGGCGCCCGTGCTCACGCCGGGACGGTAATCCGTCCCTTTGCGGGTGTCGGCGTTAGACCTTCTCCCGTTTGGTAGCCGTCGGGACCACGAAACCGTTGCCCAGGTAGAGGTGGGCCGTCCAGGCGAGGAATTGATGCACTGTCCCCTCCCAGGAGGAGAGTGGTCCCGGCCGGTACCCCCGGTTGAAGACCCCTCTCTGCACCGCTTCACAGGCGGTCCAGTCCTCCCGGTTGGTGATGTCCCAGAAGTCGACCGCGTAGGACGGATCGAAGCCCTCCAACTCGAAGGCCTCCGGTGGCCACAGCCAGGCGCACTCGACATGGGTCTCCCCGGGAGCAAGCGGCGTGATCCGGTGGGTCATCACGTAGTCGGGGTGCAGCGACAGCAAGAGGTTGGGGGTGACGGTCAGGTACCACACCTGTCGGGCCGCCTCGCCCTTGATATGACGGAAGTTGGCGCCCTTGCTGGCGCCGTCGAGTGACATGGTGGCTGCGTGGGGCTTGAGCTCCATCGTCCCGCCCAACCACATCCCGGTCGGCTGGTGGTCCCTCCCAGAGTCCGGCGGGGTCACCTCGCACAGTTCGGGGTGGATGGTCGAGCAGTGGTAGCACTCGTTGTAGTTCTCCGTGATCACCTTCCAGTTGGCGGCGATCACGTATTGGTGGACGGCTGCGGTTCTCAGTCGCTCGGTCTCGTAGGGAGCCATGATCTCGCCCAGGTTTCCGAAGTGGTCCTCGATGTCGGGGGCGGACCCGGAGAGGTCGACCCAAGCCCACCCGCCGTAGACGGCCGTCCGCACGGGGATCAGTGGCCACTCCGACATGTCGAAGCCTGGTGTCTGGGTGAAGGTGGGGGCGGCGCGCAGCGACCCGTCGTATCGGTAGGACCAGGAGTGATATGGGCATCGGATGAGTCGGGCGTCGATCGCCTCGCCGACCGGGGCCAGCTCATGCCCGCGGTGGCGGCACACGTTGGAGAACGCGGTCAGTCGACCGTCGGCGTCGCGGACGAGCAGCACGCCTTCGCCGGCTATTTCGATCGCCCGGATCTGACCCGGCCCGACCAGTTCGTCGAATCGACCGACGCATACCCACGTGGCACGAAAGACGTTCTTCGCTTCCCAGTCGAGGACTGACCCGGATGTGTAGGCCGCGGCGGGAAGAGTCCTGCTTTGGCCGAAGGGGGCGGTGACGGACTCGAGCGCGGCCTTGTCCAGCCCTGCTGGGACCGTCACTCCTCCTCACCAGTTTCGTCGAGCGCCCATCGCAGCTCTGGTCCGTCTATGGGCTTGACGACGGCGGCGTCGGCGCCGGCGCGGCGGGCAAGGAAGCGATCGGCGTAGCGATCGAGGAGGAGGACCAACCGGGGGTGCGGCTCAGGCATGTGGCGGACGGCCCGGGTGATGGCCATTCCTCCCATGCTCCCTACCTGCATGTCGACGACAAGGGCATCGGGCAGTTCCTGGCCGACGACTGCAGTCACCTGACGCGGATCGGAGACCTCTACGTATTGCCAAGGCTCGGCGGCCAAGGCGGACTTGACCTCGTTGACCACCCATGGCGCGTCTGCGACCAGGACCATCTTCGGCATTGTCGGGACGATAGACCGGCGCCCGGTCCCCAACCGCCGAATGGTGACAAGCCGGCCGCGGCCCCTATCGTCCGGCACCGATGAGAACCGTTCGGGCGCTGGTCGCCGTCGCCTGTCTCGCCCTTGCGGGATGTGCCGGCTCCGAAGGAGGGGCCATCGAGGTCATCGACGTCAGTGGGCCCCTCGATTCGCGGGCTCTCGACTTCATCGCCGATTCGCTGGAGAACGCCGCGGAGCGCGGCCAGGAGATGGCCGTGGTTCAGATCAACTCGCCTGCCGTCCTCGACGGGGTTGGCTTTGATCGAGTAGTGACGATGCTGTCTGAGCCGCCGCTGCCGGTGGCCACCTGGATCGGGCCGTACCCGGCGGTGGCCTACGGCGGAGCAGCGATACTGGCGACGACGGCTCAATACGCCGCGGCGGCTCCCGGGTCCACTTGGGGACTCGTCAACCCCACGGTCCTCGGCGAATCGCGCCCCGACGTCATCGGGCCCCAGAACATCCTCCCGGTCGAGGAGCTCGAATCGGTCGCACTCGAACCCGCCCTCCGCGACTACCTGGCCCGCCTCGACGGCGAAGAGTTCCCCACCGCAGCGGGACCCACTGCGGTCTCGACCCTGGAGACCATCGACGGGCAGCAGGTGGTGAAAACCATCGTGTTCCGGAAGCCGGGAATCGTCGACCGGTTCTTCCGCCTGGCGGTGATACCAGAGGCGGCGTTCTTCTTCCTCACCGTGGGCCTGACCATCGTGGCCTTCGAGTTCTACGCACTCGGTCCGGGTGTGGCCGCGGCGGTCGCCGCCGTGTCACTGCTGCTCGGTGGATGGGGACTGATCGTGCTCCCGACCCGCTGGTGGGCGGCAGGCTTGACGGTCGCGGGATGGGCTCTGTTGACCCGTTCCCACCAGGCCGGTGGCTCCAAGCCGTCGTTGATCGCGGGCACTGTCGCACTATTCGCGGGCGGGTTGTTCCTGGTCGACGGGGGCGGGCAGATCGACCTGAGATGGTGGCTGGTGCTCCTTTCTGTGCTCGCCGTCCTCTTCTTCTACCTGCTCGCCATGCCGACTGTCCAGAGAGCGCGCCTGTCGACCATGACCGTCGGTCGCGAGAGCCTGATCGGCATGCATGGCGTGGCCGTGGGTGCATTCACCCCGGACGGAGTGGTCGAGATCGATGGCGCCCGGTGGAGGGCTACAGCCCACCGCGAGGCAGGTCTCACGGGCGGATCCGAGGTGGTCGTGACGGGGGTGGACGGCCTCTACCTGGAAGTCGACCCCGCCAAGGCTCGCGAAAAGTAGCCACGCATTTTCCAAATTTTCCCTGGAACCGGCGCGTCTTCGCGGTTAGCTTCCGACGGTTGTCGCACAAGCGGGAGGAGCACCTGTGCCAACGAGAGACGACTGGCAGTTGAGGGCGTTGTGCCGTGGGAACCACGCCTACCTCTTCTTCCCACCCTCGACTTTCGAGAGAAAGGACGAGCGGGAGCGGAGGGAGACGAAGGCGAAAGCGATCTGCGGCGTGTGCCCGGTGCGCGCGGAGTGCTTCGAGCACGCCCTGGCGATCCGGGAGCCGTTCGGGATCTGGGGCGGTCTGACCGAAGTGGAGCGCCGGAGCGTCCCTTTGGTGAACTGAACCGGGCCATCCGTAGGATGGCCGGGTGCCAGAAGCCGGCGTCGTAACGCCCCGTCCGGCGGCCAGCGTCATCGTCCTGCGCCGCGCAGACCCGTTCGAGGTCCTGGTGGTGAAGCGTCGTGGCGGCGGCACCTTCGGGGATCTCGTGGTGTTCCCCGGCGGGACGGTCGACCCTGACGATCACACCCACGCTGGTGTCAGCGACGACGCCCCGCTTCGCGTCGCCGCCCTCCGGGAGCTCGCCGAGGAAACGGGACTCCTCGCGCTGTCCGGCCGCACCGTCGCCGCCGGCGCGCGCCTGGGTCCAGCCTTGCTCACTGATGTGGTCGAGTCCGGTGACGCGCTGTCCATCGACTCGCTCACCTTGATCTCGAGGTGGGTGACCCCGGTATCGATGCCGTACCGGTTCGACACCTGGTTCTATCTGCTGGTTCTGGAGGACGCGCCGGAGGTCACAGTCGATGGCGTCGAGCTGATCGGTCACTTTTGGACCACACCCTCGGCCGCCCTGGAGCGGGCCCGGGCCGGCGAATGGCAGATGATCCTCCCTACCCTTTCGCACCTCCGCTGGCTGGAGCGCAGGCAATCGATAGAGGAAGTGATCGCCTCCGCCTTCGGAGCCGACGGCCGGACGCTGATCACCCCGGTGGTGATGGAGGACGGTTCACTGGTCCCTGTCCACCTTCCGGCCGATGGAGACAAGTGGTGAGGATCGAGCGCATCCTTGCCAACAACCCCAGCCCCTACACGGGTGCCGGCACCAACACGTGGATCCTCGACGACGGCGAAGGAGCGGCCATCGTCATCGATCCGGGCCCCGTGGACCGCACCCATGCCGACTCGATCCTGGAACGTCTGGGTGACCGGCGTGCGGTGGCCGTGCTGGTGACGCACACGCACACCGACCATGCACCGCTGGCCAATCCGCTGGCAGCGGAGCTGGGAGTGCCGGCCCTGGGTCACGGCCCCGGACCCGGCTTCGACCCGGACGGCCGGGTGGGCGAAGGACAGACCATTGCGGTTGGTGCTCTGGACCTCGAGGTGATCTACACGCCGGGCCACGCCGACGATCACGTCTGTTTCCTGACGGGAAGGGTCATGTTCACTGGCGACCACGTCATTGGGGGTTCGTCGGTGATGGTCGAAGACCTCGGGAAGTACTTGGCCTCACTCCGTCGCATCCAGGGTGTCGAGATCGACCGGATGTACCCAGGTCACGGGGAAGAGATCGACCGGCCCGGTGAAGTGGTCGACTGGTACCTGGCCCACCGGATGCAGCGCCACGCCGAGGTACTTGGAGCGGTGTTGTCCGGCGCCTCGACCGTCGACGAAGTGCTGGAGGCGGTGTACTCGGATGTGGACCGGTCACTGTTTCCGTTGGCCGCCAGGTCGGTGACGGCGCACTTGATGTTGCTCGCGGAGGAGGGGCGGATAGCCTTCCGGGAAGGTCGTGCCGACCCGATGCCTCCCCCATGAGACCAGTTGCCACCAGATTCGCCCTCGCCATCCTGGCCCTTGCCGTCGCACTCCCGGCCATCGGCCAGGTGACCCAAAGCGACGTCGATCGTGCGCGTGGCGACCTGGACCAGGCGATGGCCGATGCCCAGGAGCTCGGTGACCGGGTGCAGGAGGCTTGGGCTCGCCAGCTGGAACTGGAGCACGAGCTCACGCAGCTGGAAGAGGCGATCGGCCGTACGGGCATGCTCCTGGCCGATGCCCAAGACCGGTTCACCGAAGTCAGCGTGGAGATGTACATGGCCGCCGCCAGCGGCACGGCCATCACGATGATGCTCAATGTCGACACGGCCACATATCAGGCCGGGCTGGAGTACCTACGAACGGTCAACGGATCGGGCCGCGAGTTGATCAACGAGCTGAGCATCCTCGGAACCGAACTCGACCGGCTCACTGGACGCAAGGCTGAAGCGTCGGCGGAACAGGCCGAGGTCACCGCTGAGCTCGAGTCCATGTCAGCGGACCTGCTCGCCAAGGTCGAGCGCGCACAGGGGAACTACGACCGGCTGGTGGCCGAAAAGATCCGACAGGATGAGGAGGAGCGCCAGCGTCGCCTCGAAGAGGTGAGGCTCCTCGCCGAAGCTGCTGCCACCTCGACCACGGCACGCCCGGCGACCACAACGACCGCCAGGGCTCCTACGACGACCACCACCGGTGGCGGGTCGGCTCCCCCCACGACCGCACCGTCGCCACCGCCTTCGACGGCGCCTTCGACGCCGCTGCCCACCGGGGGCGTGTGCCCGGTCGCCGGACCGGTGAGTTTCAGCGACTCATGGGGCGCTCCCCGATCAGGTGGGCGCTCCCACCAGGGGGTGGACATGATCGCCGCCCGCGGCACTCCCATCGTCGCCATCTTCTCGGGCCGCATCCACCGCATCACCAGTGGGTCGCTCAGCGGCCTGGCGGTGTGGCTCCGCGCCGAGAATGGGGACCAGTTCTTCTACGCACACCTCGATAGCTACGGGGACATATCGACCGGGCAGCAGGTCGAGGCCGGGTATGTGATCGGGTTCAACGGCACCAGCGGGAATGCACCTGATTACCTGCCGCACCTGCACTTCGAGTGGCACCCGCGCGGAGGAGCAGCCGTCAACCCCTACCCGCTGGTCAAGTCGCTCTGCTGAAGCGAAAGAGAGGACCCTTAGCGGGTCCTCTCTGTTCGTCTGGGCCTCCCTTGCCCAAGCCCCCACACCCTCCTCAGACACGTTGTGGCCGAAAGGGGCACGTTCTGAGAGTCATTATTGGTCACGGAGGGTGGTCAAGGGAAGGATGATTCCGGGGTCACGCGGAAGGACTAGTCATCCTTCGACACGGTAACTTCGCCGCCCATGACAGGATCCGGGCCGGCTCCGATAGTTCCCACCCCGCTCGCCGCCTGGTTCCCGCGGGTCCGGGCCGCACTGGTCGATGGCGCTCCGCTGTTTTTCTTCGCGGTGTGGAGCCGCGGCTGGGCGGCTGTCGCGTTCGGGGTGGCGTACATATGGCTTCTGGGCCATCTCGATGGGGTTTCGGGTCAGACGCCCGGCAAGGCTCTCCTGGGCCTGCGTCTGGTTGGATCCGGTGGGTCGCTGGTGGGCAAGCGGGTCGGGGTGGCCCGCAAGTTCCTTCACGTCTTCGACCTGACGCCTCTGGGCATCGGCTTTCTAATTCCCCTGGTCCACGTTCGGCGGCAGACATTCGCCGATCAGATCGTGTCCACCTTCGTGGTCTCCGGGGTTGCGCCAAGGCGCTTCTCGCTCGCCCTCTGGCTTCCGCCCCGTTCAGACTGAGGCCGGTTCACCCTCTTCGAGTTGGGCGATCAGCTTGGCGATTCGCCCCGTGCAGGTCTCCATTCGGAGAGGCGGGCTCAGTTCGATGAGCCGCGCCGCGATGCCCTCGAACGCAGCCGCGGCCGGGCCGGTTCCTGCCACTGCGACGGGCTTGCCCTCATCGCCGCCCTCGACGACGAGGCGGTCGAGCGGGATGGTTCCGAGGAAGGGGACACCGAGATCGTCGGCGAGCTCGGGGCCGCCGCCCGACCCGAACATCTCCCCCGACATGTTCTCGATGACACCGACGAGGGGCATGTGCGATCGGCGAGCCATGTCCGCGACCCGCACCGCCACCTTCTGTGCAGCCCTTTGCGGCGTGGTGACCACGAGCATCTCGGCCTGAGGAAGAATTCTTGCCAGCGCCATCTGGACGTCCCCAGTCCCCGGAGGCATGTCCACGATCAGGTAGTCGAGCTCGCCCCACTCCACCTGGGTGAGGAATTGCTCCACGGCTTTGGACAGCATCAGGCCCCGCCACATGAGGGCTGTCTCCTCGGACTCGATGATGGAGCCAGTGGACACGACTTTGACTCCGTGCGCCCGGAGGGGCTGGATCAGCTTGGTCTCGGCGTCGGCCTCCAGCCTGCCGTCGACACCCATCATGCGGGGGACGGAGAACCCCCAGATGTCGGCGTCGAGGAGTCCGACCTCGTAGCCGGCTT
>CAZGWX010000051.1:0-3249 GCA_964529515.1 uncultured Acidimicrobiaceae bacterium | reverse complement strand
GTCCGAGGCCTCCACCATGGTGCCCGCGGCCACAACTGCGTCGAGGTCGCCCCTCAGGTGTGGGAACGGCTCGATGACCGCCACCTGGGTGATGGTGTCCAGGTTGCGTCCCTCGTACAGGACGAGGTCGACATGAGTGAACGGTTCCAGCCTCCCGCCGAACCTGCTCTTCGTCTTTCGGATGCCCTTGGCGACGGTGCGGATCTTTCCTCGGTTCGGGCTGAGCAGCACTACCACCCGGTCGGCGTCGCCAAACGGGTAGGAGCGGAGGACGATGCCCTGGTCGTGTCGAATCGCCACCCGGCAAGAGTAGGAGGACATCGGCTAGTTTCCCCGTATGGCCTTGATCGACCTGGACGAGCTGGAACGCTTCCTCGACCGACACCCGGAGTGGCTGTTCGAAGACGCGGCAATCCAGCGGACATTCGAGTTTGCCGACTTCGCGGAGGCGCTGGTCTTCGTGAACGGGGTGGCCGAGATCGCCGAGGAGGCTGACCATCACCCCGACATCGACATCCGCTGGAACAAGGTGACATTGAGGATCAGCACCCACTCCGAAGGCGGGATCACCGCCAAGGACACGTCGCTGGCGTCGCAGATAGACGAGCTTTAAGAGCTCAGTCGAAGCCAAGGCGGTCGAGGAGCTGGGGGCGGCGCTGCCAATCCTTCTCAACGACCACACGCAGCTGCAAGTTGACTTTCGCCCCCAGCAGTCTTTCCAGCTCTTCGCGGGCTTCGGTGCCGGCGTCGCGCAGCATGACACCGCCCTTGCCGATCACGATCCCTTTCTGGCTCTTCCGCTCCACGATCAGGTCGGCGGCGATATCGATGATTCCGTCGTCGCGCTGCTCCATGTCCTCCATCCGCACCGCCAGCGAGTGAGGAAGCTCCTCGCGTAGCCGGTCGAGAAGCTTCTCCCGGACGATTTCGGACACCAGCTGCTCCTCGGGCTGATCGGTGACCATCCCCTCGGGAAAGTACGCCGGGCCTTCATCCAGGTATGCGACCAGGCCGGTCAGGAGCTCTGGGACCCCCTCACCCGTCAAGGCCGACACCGGGTAGACCTCGGGAAACGGCCACTCGGCGGCAATCAGCAACTGCGCCATGGTGCGCGGACGCCGTGCCTTGTCGATCTTGTTCACCGCCACCACCACCTTCGCCCCCGATTCGATGAGGCGGTCGGCGATCATCCGATCCCCCACCCCGACCGGGGCCATGGCGTCGATGAGGAAGAGGACCACGTCGGCTTCGGCGAGGGTCCCCTCTACGAGAGTGTTGAGCCGCGTGCCCAGCTCGTTCTTCGGCTTGTGCAGCCCGGGTGTGTCCACCAGAACCAGCTGATAGTCCTCACCGGTGACGACACCGCGAATCACGTTGCGCGTGGTCTGGGGCCGGGACGATGTGATGGCCACCTTGGTGCCCACCATCTGGTTGACGAGGGTCGACTTCCCGACATTCGGACGCCCGACGACGGCGCAGAACCCCGATCTCACAGCGGGTCGTCGGAAGGCTCGATGGTGACGGCGACGCTGGACACACGCCGCCCCTGCATGCGCTCCACCTTGAAGGCGACCGTATCGAGACGGAAGATCTCACCTACCTCGGGGACTCTCTCCGCCAGGCCGAGGACGAGACCACCGACGGTGTCCCACTCCTCGTCGGGCAGTTCCACACCGACCACCTTCTCCAGTTCGTCGACCGGCGTTCGGGCGTCGACCTCCCAGCCCTCACCGCGAGGGACGATCATGTTCTCGACCAGGTCGGTCTCGTCGGAGATCTCTCCGACCAGTTCCTCGATGAGGTCCTCGATGGTGATCAGCCCGACGATGTCTCCGTACTCATCGACCACCATGACCTGGTGCTGGTGGCGCTCTCTCATCTCGTTGAGGAGGCTCGACGCGTATTTGGTCTCCGGCACGAACTCGACCTGACGCATCACGTCGGAGGCGGTCTCTGCGCGCTTCCGAACGTCGTTGAGACCGGCGAGCAGATCTTTGACCACCACGATGCCGACGACGTCGCCGTTGGAGGTCACCGGGAGGCGGGAATAGCCCTCCTGTGTCGCCACCGATATCAGTTCGTCGATGCTGGCGTCCATCGCCACCGTGACCATGTCGGGCCGGGGGGTCATCACCTCGCGCACCAGTGTCTCGCTGAACTCGAGGACGGAGTCGATCAGCTCCCGCTCCTGTTCCTCGACGTCGTCGATCTCGTTGGCCTCCACTTCGGTTTCTTCCTCTTCGTCCTCGCTGAGGAGCTCGTTCGCCCAACCCCCCAGGCCGGTGGCGAAAGACAGCATCCCCGACGACCGGTATGCGATCCCGCGGGGGTTCCAACGCCCGAGCGACCTCGGCAGCGGATCGCCGAAGATGAAGATGACACCACCCGCCAACAGGCCAGCGACGATCGATGCACCGAAGTCGAGGCCGTCCACGATCCCGACCGTGGCGAGCACTGCGGACGAGACGAGCAAGCCGGAGACGACGACCCCGATGGCCGGAGTGATGAATTCCCTGCGGTCCAACAGCTCCGCCACTCGTTCCGCTCCCTTGACCCCGTCGGAGGCGTCACGAAGAGCATCGGCGCGCGGGACCCGCGTGATGGCGCTTCCGGCAGCCCTCACCCAGGCGGCGAGCAGGAGCAAGAGCCCGGCGATGACCAGGGTCAGAGTCACGGTCACCGGCGTGTCCTCCCCACGAGAGAGAGGATCTGGCGCTCACGTTCCTCCATTCGCTGTGCGTCGGAGTCGTCCTCATGGTCGTAACCCAGGAGGTGCAGCAGGCCGTGAACCGCGATCAGGGCCATCTCGTCTTCGTAACTGACCCCCATCTCGACCGCCGATCGCCTCACGTAGGCCGGCGCAATGAGAACGTCGCCGATCACCAGGGGCGGGCCGATCGGACTGTGGTCGGGGGCCACACCCGGGATCAGCTCCTCGAGGGGGAAGGCGAGCACGTCGGTGGGGCCGTCACGGTCGAGAAACCTCGCGTTGTAGCCGGACATCTCTTCGTCACTGACGAGGAGGATGGTGACCTCGCACTCCTTCGGATAGTGCTCTTCTCGCAGGACCAGCTCCGCGATCTCCCGCAGTGCGGCGGGGTCGACCTGTTCGGTCTGCTCGTTCGCCAGGAACACGCCCATGTCAGGCTGGCCTCGACGGGTGCCCCGTCGCCGGGGCGGGTCTACTGAGGGGGTCTTCCATCAACTGCCGGGGAAGTTCGGGTAGGCGATCCTCTGATGGTAGTGACC
>CAZGWX010000050.1:0-8728 GCA_964529515.1 uncultured Acidimicrobiaceae bacterium | reverse complement strand
CGAGAACCGACCGCCTCCCCCTCGCCGGACGCTCGGGTACTCCCCCATAAATGGAGGAGATGTCTTCGGTGTTGCGGAGTTGTGGGCCCCCGGTGAGACTCGCGCCGTGCAACCGGTGGTGGTCCTGGAAGGCGTCGGCCTGTCACGAAGCGGGTCGACCCTGCTCCGCGACATCGATCTGTCGGTCGAACCGGGTGAGGTAGTCGGGGTAGCCGGGCCGAACGGCTCGGGCAAGACCACTCTGCTTCGGGTCCTCGCCACCCTGGCACGACCTGACCGGGGGCACGGAAGCGTCCTCGGCGCGGCGCTCGGAACCCCCGAGGCCCGGAGAGTGCGGCCGCGGATCGGCCTGATAGGACACGAGCCCGCTCTGATCGCCGAGCTGACCCTCGTCGAGAACCTCACCCACATGACCCGGCTCTCCGGACTCGGCTCTGACCGAACGATGTCGGCCCTCGAAGCGGTCGGCCTCGCGGCAGCGGCGGATCGACCGGCACGGGCGGCCTCACGGGGCATGCAGCGGCGGGTCGAGATCGCCCACCTGCTTGTGCGGCGACCCGACCTCCTACTTCTCGACGAGGCGGCCTCGGGCCTGGACTCCGACGCCGCCGGACTCGTCGAGGCGCTGACCGACCGGGTCACCGGGTCGGGCGGGTCGGTGGTGACGGTCTCCCACGACCCGGCCCACCTGACGGGAACTTCGAGGACGGTCGCCATCAGCGGCGGACGGCTGTCGTGAGCGTGATGCGCCAGGCCCGGGAGGTGGCTCGGGTCGACCTGGTCGTGGAAGGGCGCGTTGGGGAAACACTCCGGGTCATCCTGCCGTTCTCGGTGGCGGCGCTACTCGTGCTCCCGCTCGCCAGCGGCCCCAACCTGTCTCTCCTGCGGCAAGTCGGGATCCCGGTCTTCTGGACCCTGGGCGTGCTGTTCGGACTGCAGATCGCCCTGCGTCAAACCGCCAACGACACCACGGTCAGGCGCGACCTTCAGACGATGGCCGGACTGGACCCGGCGGCCAGGTTCCTCGGCAGGACGGCATCGGCATTCCTGTTGCTCCTCGCTTTCATGACCGTCCTCCTCATTGCCACCGTCGGCCTGTACGACATCGAAGTTGCCCCCGGCGACATGGGAGCCCTCGCCCTCGCCATGGTCCTGTTCTCATACGGCCTGGCGGCGCTGGCGACGATCGCCGGCGAGATCGCAGCCGGCCTGCGCACCCGGGGTGCCCTCGCATCCCTGATCGTGGCGCCGATGTCCATCCCATTGGTGCTGGGTGCATCCCAGACGGCGGCGGCTATAGGTCAGGGCGCCGGTATCCTCTCTTGGTCGTTGCTGCTGGTGGCCACCGATGTCGCGCTGACTGTCGTCGGGGTCGCCGTAGCCGGACCTTTGGAGGAAGCAGGCACATGACCCGGGTGAGGATCCTTTTCAGCCTGGCCGGCGTCGCGCTCGCCTTCGGTCTCTGGATGGCCCTCACCGCCCCACCCGACGTCCTCCAGGGTGTCTGGTTCCGGCTCTTCTACATCCATGTCTCGTCGATGTGGTTCGGAATGCTCGCCTTCCTCGTCACGGCGGTCGCGTCCATCGCCTGGCTGGTGAAGAAGACCGACAAATGGGACCGGCTGGCCTCGGCATCGGTGGAAGCGGGTGTGTTGTTCACCGGTGTCGGACTGGTCGTCGGGATGATCTGGGGCAACGCCGTGTGGGGTGTAGCTTGGGACTGGTCGGACCCGAGGCTGGCGTCCACCGCCGTCATGTTCTTCGTGTACCTCGCGTATATCGCCCTCCGGGCTGCGGTCGACGACCCCACTGCCAAGGCCAAGCGGTCAGCGGTCCTCGGAGCGGTCGCGGCGGTGCAGGTCCCGCTGGTGTACTTCTCGGTGAACATGTTCCGCACACTGCACCAGACCCAAACTGTCCGGCCCGACGGCATGACGATGTCGCCGGAGATGCGGCCGGCCTTCTTCGTCAACCTGGCGGCCTTCACTCTTCTCTACATCGCGCTCGTCAACGCCCGGATCTTCGTGGCCAAGGCCGAAGAGGCTGCGCGACCCGCCGAGTCCGTGGCCGCCGAGGCCGTGGTCCCGCCCAAGCTCGACGAGGTGAAGGATGTCTGACGATTTCGTCGTCTTCCTCGTCTACGCGGCCTGCTACGGGCTGATGGTCGGCTATGCCGCCTATTTGCATCGCAGGCTGCGCAAGACGAGGGACTAGCCGTGGACCGTCGCAGGGTCACCCTGCTCGGCGTCGGAGGCCTGGCTGCCATCGTCATCGCCATCACGGCGTTCTCCATCGGGGACAATTTGACCTACTACCTCTACCCGACGGAAGCCGTGGCCCGGAAGGCCGAGTTCATCGACGGGACGCGGTTCCGCCTCGCCGGCCTCATCGAGGAGGGCAGCCTCCAGGGGACCGCCGGTGCCATCGAGTTCACCGTTACCGACGGTGGTGCGACCATCCAGGTCAGGCACACCGGAGCGGTTCCGCCGCTGTTTCAGGAGGGGGTCCCGGTCCTCGTCGAAGGAGCCTGGGATGGCGCCGTGTTCGTGTCCGACTCGGCGGTGATCCGCCACGAAGAGAACTACGAAGTCCCGTCCGAGGGCGGGGCATACCCGGAAGACTGATGCTCGCCTTCCTCGGCACAGCCGGAGTCGCGGTCGCACTGGCCGGGGCGGTCCTCCTCACCGTCCGGGGCAGCCGCGTGGCCCGTGGACGGAGCGGCGCCAACCTCGAAAGCGCCGCCAAGCTCCTCCTCGTGGGTGCGATCGTCTCCATGGGCGCCATGCAGGTCGCCCTCGCCACTGACGACTTCTCCATCGCCTACTTGGCCGACCACCACGCCTTCACCACTCCCTTCCCCTTCGACGTGGCCACAGCGTGGGCCGCATTGGAGGGCTCAATCCTCCTCTGGGGCCTCGTGCTCGCCGGTTTCACCTGGGCGGTCCTCCGCAATTACCGGCGCAACCCCGACCGCCTCGGTGCGGCCGCGCTGGCGGTGATGGGCGCCGTGGCCGTTTTCTTCTTCGGGCTGATGATCACCGTCGCCAATCCGTTCGAAGTGTGCGTGGCCGCGGCGGAGCGCGGCTGTTTGGACTCCAGTCCCTTCCCCTGGGTACCGGCCGACGCACCGGTCGACGGCCGGGGGCCCAATCCGCTGCTCCAGAACCACATCTTCATGGCGATCCACCCTCCCCTCCTGTACTTGGGTTACGTGGGCCTGACGGTCCCATTTGCCTACGCGATCGGGGCCCTGGCCACTTCCCTGCCTGGTGTCGAGTGGCTGCGGCGGAGTCAGCGATCGACCCTGGTGGCCTGGACCTTCTTGACTCTCGGCATCGTCATCGGCGCCTGGTGGGCCTACGAAGTGCTCTCGTGGGGTGGCTACTGGGCTTGGGATCCGGTGGAGAACGCTTCGTTCATGCCGTGGTTGGTCGCCACGGCGTTCCTCCACTCCGCGATCGTCCAGCAACGCAGGGGAATGCTGCAGGCATGGAACTTCGTCCTGGTGATCTCGGCGTTCGCCCTCACCATCCTCGGCACGTTCATCACCCGGTCGGGCACGATCGCCTCGGTCCACTCGTTCACCCAGTCCGCGATCGGGCCTGCGCTCTTGGCATTCCTGCTCACGGTGCTGGTCGGATCGTTCATCCTCTTCGCCCAGCGAGGCCACATCGTGGCGTCGGCCCCGCGCATCGACAGCCTCGTGTCGAGGGAGGGCACCTTCCTGGCGAACAATCTCCTGCTCACCCTGTTCGCGTTCGTCGTCCTGATCGGGACCATGTTCCCGGTGATCCTCGAAGCGGTTAACGGCACCAGGGTCGGAGTGCGCGGGCCATTCTTCAACCGGATCGCCGTGCCCATCTCGTTCCTGCTGCTGCTCCTGGTGGGAATCGGACCGGTCACGCCTTGGGGCCGCGCTCCGGAGAGCCTGCTCTGGAGGCGCACCCGCGGCCCGGCCGTGGCCGGACTCGCCGCCGGGCTTCTCACCGCGCTGGTCGTCACCAGGAACGGATGGGTGGTCCTCGCCGTCACAATGGGAGTGTTCGTAGTCGGTTGCACCGGGAACCTTCTCTACTCGCAGGCACGTCGCCGCGCCTTCAAGACCCCGAAGGGCACCTTCGCCTCGGCCCGCGAGGTGGTCAAGGGCGATCCAAGGTTCTGGTCAGGGCAACTCAGCCATGTCGGCGTGGTCCTGGTCGCCCTCGGCATCTCGTTCGCCGCCAACCTCAGCCAGCATCAGGAGGTGGTGATGGAGGAGGGCGACACCGTCACCTTCGCGGGCCATTCAATCCAGTTCAGGGCGCCCTTCCAGCAGAGCTTCCCCGGCAAGACCTCCACCGGGGTGCGTCTGGAGGTGACCCGCCCCAACGGAAGCGTGACGACGCTCGAGCCCACCCACAACTTCTTCCCCGGCCACCCGAACGGGGTGGCCACCCCCGCGGTCGACACCCGAGCTTCCGGAGACTTGTACGTGATGCTCCTCTCCCTGGAGAACGGGGTGGCGACGATCGAACTCGACACTTCGCCACTCATGTGGGTTCTCTGGCTGGGCGGCCTCACCGTGGCCGCTGGAGGCGTCATCTCCTACCGGGCCCGTCGTCGGGAGCCCGCCCCCACGGACGCGGAGCCAGTCGGTGTCTGAACGCGCCCGGAACTTCCTCTACGTGGGCCTGATCGCAGTGCTCGCCGTCGCAGTGACGATCCTCGTCGCCCAGGACCCGACCCAAGAGGACCGCGTCGCCAAACTCGGCGGCTCGATCATGTGTCCTGTCTGTCAGGGCGAGGCCATCATCCACTCCCCCTCCCAGATGGCGAGGGACATGATGGATCTGATCAGCGAGCGCGTCGATCAGGGCGCCACCGACGCACAGATCGTCGACGAGCTCACCGCGGCCTACGGCGACAACATCCTCCTCGACCCGCCGGTCTCGGGACCGACCCTCATCCTTTGGATCGCTCCGGCGGTCGCCCTGGTGGCGGGGCTCGGCGTCATCGCCTGGTGGCGTCGCCACCCCGCCCCTGAAGACCCGGACATCGACACGAGCGTCCGGGGCCGCAAAGCAGTGGGGGCGCTGATTCTCATCGGCTCAGCCGCGGCCGTGGTTATGGCGGTCGGGTTCTTCCTCCAAGACCGCGACGAGCTGGCCACGGGAGTCGCCGCCATCGACGTAGACAACCTCGACGAGGTGTCCAACGAGACCATGGAGGCTGTGGTCGCCGCCAACCTCGACCATCCCCAGATCTCCGGAATGCGACTCGCCCTGGCCGACCGCTACCGCGAGGAGGGCAACTACCGGGCTGCCTTTCCCCACTACTTGGCGGTGGCGGAGGCGGGGGCCTCGACAGCCGGACAGCGGGTGGCCGCCCTGTCGGGACTGGCCTGGATGACCTGGGACGGCAACGGCGAGGCCACGACCGCCCTCGGCCTCCTCGACCGTGCTCTCGAGATCCAGCCGGGCTCGGTGGCGGTGCGCTTCCTCGAGGCCCGGATCCTTCGCTGCTCGGGCACGATGGACCGGTCGGAGGAGGTTCTCTCCGACCTGCTCGACGAGCCCGGCCTCACCGAGGAATGGCGGTCGGCCATCACCGACGAGCTCACAGCAGTTGGCGCCGGGGAGGCGTGCGCGTGAAGTCCGCCGGACTGCGATGGGTCGGATACGGCCTCGCCCTGGCCGCGGTGGCCCTCGCCGTGGCTCTCGCCACCCAGTTCGGCAGTGACCCGTCACTCACAGAGAGCCCCCTCATGGGACAGCCGGCGCCCGATTTCGACCTCCCGACACTGGAGGGCGACGACATCGTCCGTCTCTCCGATCTCTCGGGCGACATCGTGGTGCTCAACTTCTTCGCCTCTTGGTGTCTGGAGTGCCGCCTCGAGCATTCCGACCTGGTCTCATCGTCAGACTCTTTCGGCCCCAGCGGAGTCAGCTTCGTCCAGATCGGATATCAGGAGCGCCCTGAAGCCTCGGCGGCGTGGCTCGACGACGCCGGCCGTTCCGAGCACACGCGTTACCTGCACGACCCGGGGAGCCGGACCGCCATCGCCTATGGCGTCTTCGGGATCCCGGAGACCTTCTTCATCGCCCCGGACGGGCAAGTGGTGGGCAAGATCATCGGGGAGGCAAATGCCTTCACCATCGGTGCCACCATCGACGCGATCCGCCGTGGCGAGCGACCGGGCCAGAAGGTCACCGGCAACACCCAGCAGCAGCCGGGCTCATGAGGGTGGCTCGATCTTCTCCAGCGTGACCGCCGGGAAGATCACCGAGTCGAGAGACGCGCTTCCGGTGCCGAGCAGGAACACGTCGAAGAACCCGACGAGGTAGTTGTCGATGATTGGAAGCAGACGTCCGGCCGGCAGCGACCCCGTGAACCCGAACCTCGCCCCCCAGGAGGTGAGCAACGGCGCGATGGTGAAATCGTTGTGCGAGGTGCCGTCCACTCCCAGCCAATAGGTCACCGACTCGCCCCGTCCCGCCAGGCCGCGGAGCAGAGCGTCGTTCAGGGTGCCCCTCCACTCATCGGACCGCATGTAGAGGGCTGGCCGGGTTGCGGCCGTACCCAGGACGCGGGCGGGCAGTGGCTCCACCCAAGGGTCGAATCCGAGGACCGCGTCGCATCTCTCGTCGAGGAGACACACCCGAATCGCCGCTCCTCCTCCGGCCGAGTGGCCGAAGACACCGACACGCTCGAGGTCGACGGCGTCGACGAAGTTGGCGAACCGACCTCCCACTCCGAGGTCGAGCTCGTCCAACACGGAGATCACATCTTCTGACAAGACCTCCACCAATGTCTCGGCAGCTCGCTGTCTCTCGGCAACCGTCACCGTGGACGGGTCGGGAAGGGCCGCAGGGTCGTACCGAACCACATCGCCGTCGGGGAAGCGGCTGGCGACCGCCGCGTAGGCGTGGTCGATGGCGATGACAATGTATCCATTGGAAGCGAGCGCTTCCATCTGAGTCACTGCGCCCGACCGGAAGCCCGTCCAGCCGTGGCTGTAGACGACCACGGGGAACGTGCCCGCGGCGACAGGGGCGGACTCGTGGGAGTGACCGTTGGTGTGGCGTGTGTGGGAGAGGAACCAGGACGGGAGCCCCAACAACCGCGCCGTGGCCGGAGCGACCAGGTCCCAATCCTGTGTCCAGACGCCGGCGGGAATGCTCTCGGTGTCCCTCGCCGGGTACCAGACCTGGGCCATGAAGGTCCGGGGGCCGCCGGGCCGCTCACCCCAGAGCTCGTCCCGGTCGGCATCGACGATTTCCAGGCTGACCGTGCCCACGGGCATGCTGCCGCTGGACGGCGGAATGAGGGGAACCGGCAGGATCAGCGGCAGCGCTGCCGCGAAAAGCACGCCCGCCGATCCGAACAAGACGCGAGCGAATCTGTTCGTCCATTTGACGTCGCGGTCGAGGAAGATCACGTCGCCGACCGCCAGACCCAGGGCGGTCAAGTACAGGGGAATCATCTGCCAGCGCGAGCCCTCGAGCTGGAGATGGACGATCAGGCCGGCGAGAAGTGCCAGCGCGAGTAATCCCCGGCGGGGGCGGACGCCGAACACCACCGGCCACAACACCGCGACCAGCGCCACGAAGACGAGGATGAGCTCGAATCGCCTCAACTCAAGATTTCTCCCCCACTTGTGGGGGAGCATCCGAGCGACGCGCGGGGGAGGGGGTGAGTTCCAGACGGATCAGGCACTTCACGATGGCTCTCCCAGGCCGAGCACCTCATCCAGCGTCCGGCGGATCTCCTCGGCTTTGCGCACCCCGGCCCACTGGTCGAACACCGTGCCATCGGCGGCGATGACGACGGTGACCGGCTGGTACGGCACCCCGTAGAGCTCGAAGATGACCTCTTCGTTGTCGAGACCCCACTTGATCGCCCCGGATGGCATCAGCTCCGCAGCCGCAGACTCGGCGGACTCGGGGACCGAACGCCACACCGGTGCCACAAACGAAACACGTTCGGTGTAGTCGGCAGCGATCCCGTCGACGATCGGAAGCTCCTTCCGGCACACGGGGCACCATTCCGCCCAGAACACGAGGTACACGGGCCTACCGGCCTCCGAGAGCGTGAAAGTCGTCCCGTCCGCGAGATCGAGCGTGAAATCGGGGGCGTACTCCCGGTCGTGTGTCTGCCCAGCCGTCGTGGTCGTGGCTTCGGCCACGGTTGTCGTCGGAGCATCAACCGTGGTTTCGAGCACCGTGACACTGGTGGTGGTGGCGGCGCCACCCGCGGTGCAGGCGGACAGCAACAGCAGCACGGCGACAACGCTTCCTCGCATCTGCCCAGGCTATTCGGCTCTCGGGGCATGGCTGCGGAGAAACTCCGATTCGTAGGGTCCGCGGAATCGCTACTGTTGGAGTGTCGCACGCTCCCAGTTTGGGGAAGGCCCGGGGCGGGTAGACGAGGGCCACTGAGGGCATATGCGAATAGTCCACGTCTCTGACTGTTATGCGCCCCGCACGGGAGGCATCGAGACCCATTTGGGTGAGCTGACTCGTACGCAGGCGTCGCTCGGCCATGAGGTTCACCTCCTCACCGTCGAGCGGGGCGCCGACAACGAGATCCACGGTCAGGTCGAGGTCCACAACGGTGTGACCGTGCACCGTCTCGGCACGATGATGCCGATGCACGCCCCGTGGAATCCAGCCGCCGGGATGATGGCCTCCCGCCTCCTCGACGACCTTCGGCCCGACGTGCTGCATGCGCACGCCGGCATCATGTGCCC
>CAZGWX010000049.1:0-13428 GCA_964529515.1 uncultured Acidimicrobiaceae bacterium | reverse complement strand
AGGGCCGGTTCCACACAACGAAAACCCCAGCGCGTCTGGGCGTACTTTCTTGGGAACTCACCCCCTCCCCGGTTTCCCCGGTACTCCCCCACAACTGGGGGAGTAATCCTGAATACAATGGAAGGCCCGGCCGCTGTAGCTCAATCCGGTAGAGCAACGCACTTGTAATGCGTAGGTTGCGGGTTCAAATCCTGCCAGCGGCTCTGACGCGCATGATCTCGTAAGCGGCCAGCGCCGCCGACACGGACGCATTGAGACTCTCCGACTCTCCCGCCATCGGGATCGACACCAGGACGTCACACCGCTCGGCGGTCAGTCTGGACAGCCCGGCCCCTTCGGCGCCGATGACCACGGCGACCGGTTGAGTCAACAGGTCGAGCCCGAACAGCCCCCGATCTGCCTCCGCGTCCAGACCGACCACCCAGGTCTCCAGCTTCTTGAGCCTGGCCAGGGCTTCAGGGATCGAGCTCACCACGGCCACCGGCACCCGTTCCAGCGCTCCCGCCGCCGCTTTGAACGCTGCCGCGGAGAGCGGCGCGGACCGGCGGTCGGACACCACAAGCCCTCCGTTGCCCGCCGCCGCAATCGACCGGGCGACCGCACCCAGGTTGTGGGGGTCTTCGACGTGATCGAGCACGACGAGAGCATCTGAACGCTCGCGCATGGCGATGAGGTCGAGCGCGGGGAGGGGCCGGCACTCCGCCACGACTCCCTGAGGGGCCGTGGTGTCCGCCTTCGACCTGACGTCGTCCACCACCTCCACCGAACCGTCGACGAGCCCCATGATCCGGGCCACCTCCGGCCGCCGGGACCGCGACCTCTCGACCCACAGCCGCGTCACCCGGCCAGCGCGGGCCGCTGCCTCGACGGCATGAAACCCCTCGACCCTATGCCCGAAGCCAGCGGGTGCCATGGGGTCCGTCTTCCAGCACGACACCAGCTTCCTCGAGTGCGGCCCGGATTGCGTCTGCCTCGTCAAAGCGGCGCTCGGAACGGGCAAGCCGGCGCATTTCGATGAGCGCCTCGATCGCCTCGGCGCCCGAAGCGGCAACGCCGAAACGCCCGGTGACCGCGCCGACATCGGGAACATCGTCGGGCGCGGGACGGGCGTCGAAGATCCCGAGCACCTCGACGATCTCCTCCACGGCACCGGCGAGTCCGGAGGCGTCACCATCCGAGTCGGCGATCCGATTGCCCTCCCGGACCAGGTCGAACAGCAGAGACACGGCTTCCGGGGTGGAGAAATCGTCGTCCATCACCCCGCGAAAGCGCTCCAGGGCTTGAGGGTCGGCCTCACGGGGCGGCACCCGCTCTCGGAACCGGCTGAGCCGGGAGAGGGCCTCCTCGGCGTCGTCGAGGAGCGCGGTGGAGTAATCGATTGGCGACCGGTAGTGGGCCCGAAGGAAGAGCAGGCGGAGGCTCTGCCCACCGCGGGAGGAGAGAATCGATGCCAGGTCGACGAGCTGGCCTGTCGACTTGGACATCTTCTCGCCACCCAGGTTGACCATGCCGTTGTGCAGCCAGTACCTAGCAAACGCCTGGCCTCGGGCACCCTCGCTCTGGGCGATCTCGTTCTCGTGATGGGGGAAGATGAGATCGGTGCCTCCGCCGTGAATGTCGAATCCGATTCCGAGATAGCGCTCAGCCATAGCCGAGCACTCGACGTGCCAGCCCGGGCGACCCGGACCCCACGGTGAGTCCCAGTAGGGCTCACCGGGCTTGACGCCCTTCCACATGGCGAAGTCGAGCGGGTCGTCCTTGGCCTCGGCGACCTCGATCCGGTAGCCGGACCGCAGTTCTTCGGGCTTCATGCCCGACAGCTTTCCGTACGGCTCGAAAGCCGACACGGAGAAGTACACATCCCCGTCCCGTGCGTAGCCGAGGCCGCGGTCGATGAGGGTGCTGATCAGATCGATGATCTCGGTGATGTGCTCGGTCGCCTTCGGCTCGTGGTCCGCCGGAGCCACGCCAAGACCGCGGTAGGCCTCGTTGAACCGTTCGCCCATCCGCTCGGCCAGGACCGACATACGCTCGCCAGACTCGGCGGCCGCGGCGATGATCTTGTCCTCGACATCCGTCACGTTGCGGACGACCGTCACCTGGAATCCGCGCCAGCGCAGGTATCTCCCGATGACGTCGAATGCCACGGCTGCGCGTCCGTGTCCCACATGGGGCTCCGACTGCACGGTCGGACCACAGACATACATCCCGACCCGCCCGGGATCGCGGGTCTCGAACGGCACCAGGGTCCGCCGCATGGTGTCGTAGACCTGGATCACTCTGTGCCCACCATTGTGACCACGGCGACGGCGGCCACGCCATCGTTGCGGCCAATGACACCGAGACCGTCGGTGGTGGTCGCCTTCACGGAGACGGCATCAGGCTCCACACCCAACACGGTCGCCAGCTTGCGCCGCATGGCGTCGCGGTGCGGGGAGACACGAACCGACTCCACCACCACAGTCACGTCGGCGTGGCTGACCACCCAGCCGAAGTCGGCGGCACGATTTACGGCGCGGGCCAGCAACTCCATCGAGTCGGCTCCCGCGTAAGACGGATCGTCCGACGGGAAGTGTTCGCCCATGTCACCGAGCACGGCCGCCCCGAGCACGGCGTCGGTGAGGGCGTGGGCGACGACGTCGCCATCGGACGTGGCAATGACACCCACGGTGGCGGACGCGATCACCCCTCCGAACAGGAGTGGCGGCTCGCCACCGAGCCGATGGGCATCGAAGCCCCAACCCGTCCTGGGAGGCACGGGTGGAGTGCTGGTCATTACTCGGCGGGCTCGACCTTGGGCAGCGCACGGTCGAGGCGGCGGACCGCCTCTTCCTCGTCCACCTCGAGGCTGAATGCGAGTTCGGAGCTGAGAGTGAGACGTGCCCGGGAAAGCATCCGCTTCAACGCCGGGCTGATCCCCTTGGTCTGCTGGGCGAAGGACAGGTCCCTCACCACCTCGGCCACCTGAAAGATGTCGCCGGAGGTCATCTTCTCATTGAGGACCTTGTACCAGCGGCTCCAGTTGGCGCCGGCCTCCTCGGGCTCGCCCTTCAGGGACTTGAGCACGTCACGGGCCTTGGTCTTGGAGATCACAGGCCGGATCAGCTCCTCGACCTTGTCCACCGGCACCATGACCGTCAACTGCTCGGTGGCGATGCTGAGAACGAAGTAGTCCATCTTCTTGCCGCCGAACTGTTGCTTCAGCTTCTTGGTGATGGTGGCGGCGCCGTGCTGGGGATGGACGACTTTGTCGCCGACGCCGTACTTGGAGGTCTGGGTGGCCATGAGGGGAACCGGAGTGTACCCCTGGCCCGATTCAATCCAGGATGGGTTCCCACTCCTGCGCCGAGGACAGGAGCCGGTCGAAGAACGCCCGCAGCTGCCGCGCCCGCGTCTCGCCGACGCCCTCGACGCGGTGTAGGTCGGACTCGGCGGCGGCCAACAGTTTCTTCACCGAGCCGAAACCCCGAATGATCTCCTCACGCACCGACTCGGGCAGGCGGCCGACCTTGGAGAGGATGCGATGGCCACGCGGCTCCGCTGGATCGTCGAGGTCGCCGAAACCGAGCTCCTTGCCCACCCGGGAAGGGTCTTCGAGCTCCGACCCCAATAGGCCGTCCAGGCTCTCCAGCGCCTTCTCCACCGATCCCGGTCGGAGCGGGCGGAGGTAGTCGAGCAGGACGAGCCGAAGTGTGTGGTCGACACCGGCGAGCAGGTCGTTTAGCTGGACCACCACGACCCGCCCCTCGTCCCCGAGCGTTGCCGCTCGGGCGGAGACAAGCCGTCCGATGCGCTCGACCAGTTCGGCCCGCTGAATGACCGTGACGGCGTGCCGGTAGGTGGCGAGACCCGCGACCTCGAGGCGAGTGAGCCGGTTTTCCGAGTCGTCGAGGCGGCCCCGCAGGCGGTCGAGGCTCTGCAGGTCCTGGTTGACGTGGGCCGCAACCTCGGCTGGCTGGGCCAACTCGACCTTCCGGTCTGCGTAGAACAGGGTGGCGACCCGGCGTCCTTCGCTGACCGCCACTACTGGTTTGCCGGTGTCCGCGGCGAGCCGCTCGGCGGTACGGTGCCTGGCGCCAGTCTCCTCGGTGGGAATCGACCCGTCGGGGACGAAATGGACGTTGGCCTCGAGGATCGTCCCCCAGCTGTCGTCGAGGACGATCCCCCCGTCCATCTTGGAGAGTTCGGCCAGCCGGGCAGGGGTGAAAGTGGCGCCGTTCAGCTTGAAGCCGCCCGAGCTTGCCCGGGTCACGGCCTCATTCTGACCCAGCACAACGAGTCCGCCCTTGCCCTGTTGAATGATCCGATCGAGAGCACGGCGCATCGGCGTCCCGGGGGCCAGCCGTTCCATGGTTTCGTTGAAGGTTGGACCGCCCACGCTGGCCTCAGGCTATCAGGCCCGCCCGGGCGAGGGCCTCCCTCAGCCGCATCGGCTCGCCCGACCCCGGCGCCACCCGGCGGGTTAGACCCATGCGGTCGAGCTCTTCGACACGACGCGCCTCCATCGGGATGGGCCGCACCTCGCCCGCCAGGCCGATTTCGCCCCAGGCGGCCATCCGCCCCAGCGGGACATCGGCATCGGACGATGCCACAGCGAGAGCGACCGCGAGATCACACCCCGGCTCGTCGAGGCGCCAACCGCCGACGACGTTTACGTACACCTCTTTGTCATGGAGCCGTAGACCGCAGTGCCGCTGCAACACGGCGAGCACCTGGTTGACGCGAGCGGTGTCGAGGCCGCGGATCGACCGCCGGGGCTGGACCTGATTGGTGGGGACGACCAGCGCCTGGATCTCGACCAGCACCGAGCGGCGCCCTTCGACCGCCGGGTAAACGACCGTGCCCGCCACCTCCGACTCCCAGCCCTGGATGAAGACCTTGGACGGGTCGGCGATCTCGGCGAGCCCGTCCGCCGCCATCTCGAACATCCCCGACATGTGGGTGGCGCCGAAACGGTTCTTGTTGGAGCGGAGCACCCTGAAGCCCCGGTCGGGATCGCCCTCCATGTAGAGGACGACGTCCACCATGTGCTCCAGGATCTTCGGCCCGGCCAGGCCGCCTTCCTTCGTCACGTGCCCCACGAGAACCAACGCGATGCCGGTCTCTTTCGCCAGGCGGATCAGGCGGGCCGCGCTCTCTCTCACCTGAGCCACCCCACCGGGAGCAGAGGCAATCTCGGGCACGCCGACGGTCTGGATCGAGTCGACCACCAGCAAGGCCGGCCGGGTGTCGGAAGCCAGCGAGATGATGGCGTCGACGTCGTCGTCGGCGACGAGCGCGATGGCGTCCGACTCGATTCCGAGCCGGGATGCGCGCATCGCCACCTGCTCGACCGACTCCTCGGCGGACGCGACCAGGGCGGTGCGATCTTGTGCGGCCAACCCGCCCGCGAGCTGCAGAAGCAGGGTCGATTTGCCGACGCCCGGCTCGCCGCCCAACAGGACAACCGACCCGCCCACCAGCCCGCCACCGAGGACGCGGTCGACTTCACCCCACCCGGTGGGGAGGCGTTCCGGAGTGGTGTCCCGGGCCTGGCCCAGGGTCACCGCTTTGGCCGGGGCTGCGGTCGACCGCGCTGGTGATCCGGTCTCGGAAAGGGGTTCGCCGGATCCGCACTGAGGACAGAAGCCCATCCACTTGCCCGACCGAAAGCCGCAGGTGGTGCAGCGGAAGAGGGTTTCGGCAGCCACGTCGAGTTAACGATTGGCGCGGTCGGCGACCAGAATCAAGAGGGTTACGAAAACAACGAGCAAAACGATCCCCGCCAACACGGACCAGGGTGTCCAGGGCTCAAAGGTTCGTACGGCCATCACCGGCATCCCGTGGCACAATACCGTCCCGAAGGAGGGCTGTGGTTTCCCACACTTGTGAACAGTGCGGCGCGACTGTTGCCGCCGACGAGCAGTTCTGCCCGTCGTGCGGCGCCTTCGTCGACCCTCTGCGCCAACCCTCCCCGCCCCCGATGGCCAGGCCCCAAACCCGCCCCCGCCGCAGTGGAAATGTGATCTCGGTCTCCTCGGATGGTCCGTACGAGGAGTTCACGCTCAACGAGCCCGAACCCCCACCGGCTACGAAGCCACCACCCGCCCCACGGCGCAATGGCGGGACCACGGTCGAGTGCCCTTCCTGCAAGACGCCCAACCCGTCCACCAATCTGCACTGCCAGAACTGCGGTGCTCGCCTTCGCCAGGACCCGCTGCCAACGGCGCCTCGGCCTGCCGTGCAGGCCACGGCAGGCGTCCGGGCCGCCCTGGCAATCAGCGCCCTGCTGCTGGTGGTCATCCTGGTGGCGCTGGCGTTCAACATGTTCTCAGGCGATGGAACCGCCGGTTCGAGCACGACGCTCGGTTCCACCACGAGCTCGGCACCTCAGGTCGTCGAGAACGCGCCGATCGAGATCCTCAGGGCCGACTGCACCCCGCCGGGCCTCGGGTCGTTCTCCTGCTCCAACCTCACCACCGGCTTGGGAACCGAGTTCCAGGTCAACTGGGAGGAGCTGGAGGCTGCTGAGGACACCCTGAAGATCCGCCTCTCGTTCGCTCAGCCCATGATCGTGGAGCGGGTCGACTGGACCAATATCGCCGACCAGAACCGGTTCCTGCAGAACCACAGGGCCATGGGCATCACGCTCGACGCCGACAACCAGCTCACCCCACTGAGCACCAACCTCGAGGACTCTCCCGGGACGCAGATCATCACGTGGGCCGCCATCAATGCCAACTACGTCGAGATCACGGTGCACAGCACCTATCGGTCCCAGGTCGTGGAGGACAGGACCTTCCCCGAGCTCGCCATCGACGAGATCGTCATCATCGGGCGCCCGTCGGGTACCGCCGCCGGCTAGACGCCCCAACTCCTGCTGGAGGCCTTTCGGGAAGAATTGCCAGCGGGTCAGGAATGTCCCCCACGCAAGTGGTGGTAGGGGTCGTTCTCAAATCGCAAGCCGTTAACGCGGGGAGGAACTCACCCCCTCCCCCTCGCTGCGCTCGCACACTCCCCTACAGGGTGGGGGAGACATCCTGTGAGAGGGAAGCAACCCCTCCCCGCCGTCGGCGGTACTTTCCCCCATAAATGGGGGACTAGTCGTCAGCCTTCGCCGCGGCGGTACACCTGACCGTCCGCAGCCGGCACCCGTAATCGTTGGGCGAAGAAGATCAGCACCAGCAGGACGATCACGTACGGGAAAATGTTGATCCAGACCGGCTCCACCGACTCGGAGAGCAGGTACCAGAGCACCGACAGTCCGCCCAGGATGACCGCGAGAACCGCGTCGGCCTTGCGCCCCCGACGGAATGCGAAGATGGCCACCAGCGCCAGGCCGATGGCGCTCACCAGGATCAGGGCGTGGGATGCGGACCCGTCGAGGTCGCGCAGCCCGATGCCGAACGGATATCCGAAGAGCAGCGAGGCGCCCAGAACGCCGCCGGGCTTCCAGTTGCCGAAGATGAGCGCAGCGAGTCCGACGAAGCCGCGACCCTGGGTCTGGCCCTCGAGGTAGATGCCGGAGAGCTCGGGTCCGGCGATGAACGCACCCGCCAGACCGGCCAGGGCGCCGCTGATGATGACGGCGAAGTACTTGTACTTGTAGACGTTGATGCCCTGGGCCTCACCCGCCGCCGGGTATTCGCCACCGATGCGGATCCGAAGCCCGAACCGGGTGCGCCACACCAGCCAGGCGGTGAAGGGCACTAGGAGCAAAGCCATGATGGTGACCCACGACGCACGGGTCATCAGACCCCTGGCCACATTGGCGAGATCAGAGATGAGGAACCACTCAAGAGAACCGAGCCAGCCCAGGATGTCAGGCGACGTCCAGCCGCCGACCGTCCCACCGGCAAGCACCGGCATAGTGGCGCTGCCGACACCCGGCACACGGGGCGACTGAGTGATCGACCAGCCTGGAATGTCGACGATGGAAGACAGGAAGCGGGTGATCCCGGGGGCAAGGATGTTGATGGCGACACCGGAGATGATGTGGTCGACCCCGAAGCTCACCGTGGCGACAGCGTGGAGCAAGCCACCCAGGGCACCACCGACCAACGCGGCCAACAAACCCCACCAAGGCCCGTAGCTGAGGGCGCCCCAGGCACCCATCCAGGTGCCCAGGATCATCATGCCCTCGAGACCGATGTTGACCACGCCCGCTCGCTCCGAGTAGAGGCCGCCGAGACCCGCGAGCAGGATCGGAACCGCCCAGCGCAGCATCGACTGGGCCGTAGTCAGCGAGGTGAGGCGGTCGGTGTCGTCCAGTCCCTGGACGATCGTGAGAACGAGGATCCCCACGAAGGCGAACAGGGGCAAACGGACGTATGCGGGAAGGTTGGAGAGCCGCTTCACGCCGCTTCCACCTTTTCACCGACGAGGGCCTCGGCCGCAGCCCGCGCCTCTTCACGTTCCCGGGCCCGCTTGGCGATCTCGTAGGCGATCACCGCGGCCAGGATGATGATGCCCTGCATGATCACCACGATCTCCCGGGATGCAGCTCCCGAGAATTGGAGGATGCCCGAGGAGACGTCGAGAAAAGCAAACAGGAGCGCCGCGAGACCTGCGCCCACCGCGCCGTTTCGACCCAGGAGAGCGACCGCGATACCGGTGAAGCCCAGGCCCTGAATCGGATTCGCGGGGAAGAATCCGGTGTTCATGATCTCGGTCATGCCGACCAACCCGGCGAACAGGCCGGAGATGACCATCGCCATGACGATCATGCGCTTGGGCGGCGCTCCACCGACCTGCGCCGCGAACGGGTTGATGCCGCTGGCACGTAGGTCGAAGCCGAACCGAGTCCGGTTGATGAGGAGATGGAACACGACCCCGACCAGGACGGCGACCACGAGCACACCGGTGAGGCGCTTCCCCTGGCCGATGTCGCGCGTGAAGAGCTCGATCACCGCATTGAGGTCGGGGATCAGGCCCGACGTGGGGATGGGATCGGTGCCGACCCGGCCCACGCCGCCGACGACGGCGCCACCGGACTGCCACTTTCTCACCAGAAACGCCACGAGGCCCGAGATGGCGATGGCGTTGAGCATGATGGTGGAGATGACCTCGTTGACGCCGCGGGTCACCTTGAGGACACCGGCGAGCCCGGAGTATCCGGCGCCGACGACCATGGCGACGAGAAGGATGAACGGGACGTGCAGGAAAGCCGGCAGTGCGACCTGGGCGCCCAGGTGGGCGGCGACGATCGCGGCGAGCAGGTACTGGCCCTCGACGCCGATGTTGAACAGGCCCATCCGGAACCCGACGGCGGCCGCGATGCCGGCGATGTACAGAGGTGTTGCCCGGTTGAGTATGTCGACCATGGTCTCGAGACGGCTGGCGTGCCGGAACATCTGGGAGAAAGCCTCGAGCGGATTGCTCCCCACCAGCAACAGGACGGCGCTGGAAAGAGCCATGGCAACGAGGACGGCCGCGATGGGTGCGGCAGCGGCAAGGGAGATGCGCTTCCAGACTGGAACGGAGGTCAAGCGGTGCCCGCTTCCGCTTGGGCTCCGGTCATGTAGGCGCCGAGGTCTCTTGGCGTCACTGACGCAGGGTCGAGCGTGGCCACGAGGCGCCCGCGCAGCATCACCATGATGGTGTCGGAGAGACCGATAAGCTCGTCGAGGTCTGCCGACACGAGGAGGGTGGCCATCCCCGCCGCACGTGCCTCGCGGATGTCGTCCCAGACTGCGGCCTGGGCGCCGACGTCGATGCCACGCGTGGGATGGCCGGCGATGAGCAGCCCCGGATCGGCCGACATCTCACGACCCACGATCAGCTTCTGCTGGTTGCCGCCGGACAACGCGTGCGCCGGTGTGTCCACACTCGGTGTGCGAACGTCGAATTCCTCGATGATCTCGGTCGTGCGCTCCCTGGCCCCTTTGCGGTCGACCCAGATGCCCTTGGCGAACGGAGCCTGGGTCTGGTGACCAAGGGCTGCGTTCTCCCACAGCGGGTAAGACAACAGGAGGCCCTCGCGCTGCCGGTCCTGCGGGATGTAGCCGAGGCCGGACTCACGCCGGGCCCGCACCGAGGCGCGGGTGATGTCGGTGCCCATGAGAGAAATCCGCCCCGAGGCGGCCGGCGTGATCCCGATCAAGGCCTCGATGAGTTCGCCCTGGCCGTTTCCCTCCACTCCTGCAATGCCGAGCACTTCGCCCCTCCGCACCTGAAAGGAGACGCTGTGAACCACCTCGCGCTCGTCGTCGTCGAGGACGGAGAGTTCGACGACATCAAGCGCGACTTCGTCGCGCACCGTGGACTCGCTCGTCTCCGGTGTGGGCAGATCGGAGCCCACCATGAGCTCGGCCAGATCGTGGGCCGTGACCTCGTCGGGCTTGACCGTGGCCACGGTTCGGCCGTGGCGCAGGACGGTGATGGTGTCGGCGATCTCGAGCACCTCGTCGAGCTTGTGGTCGATGAAGAGGAGGGTGGCACCCTCCGCCTTGAGCTCGCGCATGTTGCGGAACAGTTCCTCGACCTCCTGGGGCACGAGAACTGCGGTGGGCTCGTCGAGGATGAGGATGCGCGCACCCCGGTAGAGCACCTTGATGATCTCCACCCGCTGCCGCTCGCCGATCTCCAGCTCCTCGACCAGGTCGTCCGGGTCGACCGTGAGCCCGTATGCCTCCGCCACCTTCGTGAGCTGTGCTTCGGCTGACTCGAAGTCGATGCGACCGCCGGCCTTGGTCGGCTCCGATCCGAGGATCACGTTCTCCAGGACCGTGAGCTGGTCGGCGAGCATGAAGTGCTGGTGGACCATGCCGATCCCGGCCTCGATCGCGTCGACCGGTGATGAGAAGCGGACTTCTTTCCCTTCCACCTTCATGGTGCCCTCGTCGGGCTGAATCATCCCGTAGAGGATCTTCATCAGGGTGGACTTGCCGGCGCCGTTCTCGCCGCAAATGGCGTGAATTTCACCTTCCTCCACCACGAGATCCACGGAGTCGTTGGCGACGACACCGGGAAACCTCTTGGTGATGCCTGTCAACTCGATGGCCGCGGCCATGCCTCCACCCTGACGCGAGAACGGGACCGGAGGATATCCGGTCCCGTTCCACTTGGCCCGTCAAAGCAGGCCCGAACTGTTGTCGACTACGGAGCGGGCGTGGTCGGGACTTCGATGTCGCCGTCCACGATCTGCTGCTTGAAGTCGTCGAGCTGCTCGGTGATGTCGTCGATGAACCCACCGCTGGTGGCATACCCGACACCGTCCACGGACAGGTCGTAGGTCTGCGGACCGGCGGCGAAGTCGCCGTCGATGTGCGCCTTGATGATCTCGAAGACCGCCACGTCGACTCGCTTGAGCATCGAAGTGAGGATGTAGTCCTTCACCTCATCGCCAGCAGTGTTGTACTGGTCGGAGTCGACACCGATGGCCCACACCTTGCTGCTCGTCGCCTCGCTGTGCTCCTTCGCAGCCTCGAAGAGACCGGAGCCTGAAAGGCCCGCAGCGTGGTAGATGATGTCGGCGCCGTTGTCCTGATACATGCTCAGGGCGATGTCACGAGCCCGATCCGGGGCGGTGAAGCCGTCGAAGTCCGGGGCTGCGGTGATGTACTGCCGAACGATCTCGATGTCGGGATTGACGGCACGAGCACCGGCGACGAAACCGGCCTCGAACTTCTCGATCAGGCCACCCATCCCGGAGACGCCTCCGATGAAACCGACGGTGCCGGTCTCTGACTTGAGCGCGGCAGCCGCACCGACGAGGAACGAACCCTCGTGCTCGGCGAATACCAGGCCTGCAGTGTTGTCGCCATAGGGTGCCGGCGGGTCGACCTCGAAGTTGAGCATCGCCGTGTCGACCACCCCGAAGTTGACTCCCTCGTTCTCGGCGGCGACCGCGGCGGCGTCGCTTTCGAACAGGAACCCGACCGCGATCACGATGTCGCTCTGGTTGGCGGCAAGCTGGAGCAGCTCGGCCCGGTTCGACCCGTCGTCGTTGGGCGAGGCCTCACTCGATGTGACACCGAGCTCGCTCTCGGCCCTGTCCATGCCGGCCGCGGCCGAGTCGTTGAACGACTGGTCGCCACGGCCTCCGATGTCGAAGACCAGGCCTACATGAGTGGAATCGCCATCACCGTTGCCGTTGCCCCCCTCTTCCCCACAGGCAGCTGCCACCAGGGCCAGAGCAAGGAGCGCGGCGAGATAGCGCACGCTTCTCTTCACATTTCCTCCGTATTAGCTAGGTCGGGCCGAAAGGCGCCGACAGGGCAACGATAGTGGCGGCGTGGAAAGTAGGCCGCCACGGAACGCCCCTATCCGGAAGGACGTGTGCCTATTGGCCGGCCAGGGCCGGCTGAGCTTGGTCGCTCTTGGAGATGCCCTCGAAGGTCAGCTCCTGGTTCTCGGCGTCGAACCCGACGAGGACCGTCATGCCGGCGGAGAACTCGCCCAGCAGCACCCGCTCGGAGAGCGGGTCCTCGAGGAGGCGCTGGATGGCCCGGCGCAGGGGCCGTGCTCCCAACTCGGGGTCGTAGCCCTTGGATCCCAGGAACTCCTTTGCCTCATCCGTCAGCACTAGGTCGAGCTGACGGGCTGTCAGCTGCTCCCGGACCCGACCGAGCAGGAGGTCGATGATGTCCTTGAGCTCGTCCATGTCGAGCTCGTGGAACACGATGATCTCGTCCAACCGGTTTATGAACTCGGGCCGGAAGTGCTTCTTGAGCTCTTCGGTGACCCGGTCCTTCATGTAGTCGTAGCTGATCTCGGCATCGGTGGCGTGGAATCCGATCGCCTTCTTGTGCAGGTCCCGGGTGCCGAGGTTGGAGGTCATGATGATGACCGTGTTCTTGAAGTCGACGGTCCGGCCCTGGGCGTCGGTCAGGCGCCCTTCCTCGAGGATCTGGAGGAGGGTGTTGAACACGTCCGGGTGGGCCTTCTCGATCTCGTCGAACAGCACCACGGAGAACGGCTTGCGTCGCACGGCCTCGGTGAGTTGGCCGCCCTCGTCGTACCCGACGTAACCGGGAGGCGAACCGACCAGCCGGCTGACCGTGTGCTTCTCCATGTACTCGGACATGTCGAGCTGGATCAGGGCGTTCTCGTCTCCGAAGAGGAACTCCGTCAGAGCCTTGGCGGTCTCGGTCTTCCCCACACCCGACGGGCCCAAGAAGATGAACGAGCCTGATGGGCGACGCGGGTCCTTGAGGCCGGCACGGGTCCGCCTGATGGCCTTGGACACGGCAGTGATTGCGTCGGTCTGCCCGATGATGCGCTTGTGGAGTTCGGCCTCCATGTTGATGAGGCGTGCGGTCTCTTCCTCGGTGAGCCGCTGGACGGGGATGCCGGTCCAGAGTGCCAGCACCTCGGCGATGGCGTCCTCGTCGATGACCCAGCCGTTGTCGGCGGCCTCCTCGTGGGATGCGCGCTCGGCGAGGAGGGAGCGCTCCTCGTCGCGCAATCCGCTGGCCTTCTCGTAGTTCTCGATCGAGACGGCGTCGG